>JAIRKB010000132.1 GCA_031260385.1 Propionibacteriaceae bacterium
AATGCTCGGTGTCGTGCTCGATTCGCTCTAGGGCCGCCTTCCAGCGGGCGGTCATCCGGGGGACATCAAAATCGACGCCCGCGTGATCGTGTTTGATCTGAACCTTGGTCTCCTGGGAACTTACCGCCTCCAGGGTTACCTCCACCCAGGTCTTCGGGGCGTCATCGTCTTTATGCCAGGAGAAACGGATCTCTTCGAGGGGGTGGAAGGTCCGCGTGACCCCCCAAGTCCCATCGGCAGCTTGCCAACGATCACCTTTCGAACCAAAGGTTGCTCCCTCGCCTAAGAGGGCGGTTTGGCCGTCGGGGGATAAGATTGCGGCCCATACCTTTTTAACTCCGCCTGTCACCACTCGTGAAACCACGGTGGCGACTTCCGCTTGTGGATCAGGGATTTGCTCCGTCATGACTAGCCTCTCTGATATGCCAGGCGTACCTGGACTTTTTCGCGCCCACGGCGTTGCTCTTGGTGGTTACGATACAGGTCCGACCCCAGAAATAAAAGACCTCAGCGGCTTGATTCGGTGGGGCATTTCTCACGATATTGGCGGGGCAGGGTAAGCTCGAGGGGTGCTCCCCCGTGCCCTGATAACTGCCTTCGCTTGTCTGCTGGCCTTGACCGGTTGTACGAACCCGGCGCCAGCCCCCGAACCAACCTCCACCCCACCAGCGGTGGACCTCACCGTTCCGGGCGCTGCCGACGCGATGGTGAACCAGATCATGGCGGCCGCGGCAAGCTCACAGGTGGTCAACCTCGAGCTCACCGCCACCGAAGCCAGGGTGTCTTTCCTGGTCGATGAGCGGGTGATCACCTACGCCAACCGCGACGATCAGATCCTGGTGATCGACTCCGACATCACCAACGTCGGCCAAGCGGTCTTCGACCCGACCGCGATCAACCTCACCGATCTCGGCGATCTGTTCCGTCAGGCGGCCAGGATCGCCGGATCAGACCAGAACCAGCAGCTACAAATTGTCGACAATGGCCAAGAGGTTGTCCACCTGGTCGTCACCACCAACCCCGAGTCGGTGCCCGTCTTCTTCACCCACGAGGCCGCGCTGGTGCCGACCCTTGATCCGCTTAACCCCGCTGACCTGGCGATCGCCCTTGCCGAGGTCGTCGCCGAGGCGCGTCTCGTCACCCGGATTGGCATTACCGCCGATGGTACGGTCTACGCGGACAAGTCAGCTGGTTGGAACCAAACCTTGCGGACGACCCGGGCCCCGCGCTTTCCGGTCCGCGATCAAGTCAAGACCACGACCCCGGGAGTGATCCCGTACGATCCCAGCTTGGTCTCCGCGCGCGCCATCATCAAGATCCTCCAGGTGGCTGGCGACCACCTTGACCGCGACCCTAGCCAAGGATTTAAGCTTGTCATCGAGCAAATCGACAAGTCTGGTCCCAGCGCCAAAGTGACGATGGGGGTCCGAACCGTCCACCTCACCCTGAGCGCAACAATCATCGCTTGACCCCCCTGAACTAACCCCGATTTTCCTCGTACAAACCGCAAAACAAGGCTTCGAGCGGCAAAAACCGACTACAATAGAACGCGGGATCAATCAAAGGAGTTAACGTGGCTAATCCTGTTCTAGCGAAGTCACCGGTTTTCGCACCGTCGGCTAGTGGTTTTCAACCTGGTTATGGCGCCCAGCCCTCGGGCCAGGCTCCGAGCGGTTATGCGCCCTACCCGCCAGGCTACGCCCCCACCTACCCCCCGACCGGGGCCCCCAACTACGATCCCTACCAGCCTAACCAGCAGTCCGCCTACCAGGAACCGGTCCATGCCACCTGGTCGGCCCCCAACCCCAAGCAAAAGCTGATGACGATCGATGACGTCCTCACCAAGACCGCCCTGACCCTAGGCACGACGATTGTCATCGCCATCGCAACGGTCTGGGTCGCTTTCGCGCTCAACCTGACCATGATGCTTGTCGTGGGTGCTGGTTTCGTCAGTGGCATTGCCGCGCTGGTCTTTAGCTTGGTTGTCGGTTTCCGCCGCAAGGTCAGCCCGGGTCTAGCGATCAGCTTCGCGGTGCTCGAAGGGATCTTCCTCGGCGCGATCTCCCTGATCTTCGAGCTCGTCTACCCCGGCATCGTGCTCCAAGCCGTCCTCGCCACCTTCGTCGCCGCTGCGATCACCCTCGCCGCCTTCCACTTCGGCAAGGTCCGCTTATCGAACAAGGTCCTCAAGATCGTCATGCTCTCGATGCTGGCTTATGTCGGTGTCGCCCTAGTCAACCTGGGCTTGTCCTTCGCCGGGATCAACCTCGGCTTGTTCCCCGGCCCCGGCATGCCAGTCTCCGGCTGGGCCTGGCTAGCGGCCGGCGTCGGCGTCGTCCTCGCCGTCTTCTCCCTGATCGGTGACTTCCAATACATCGAACAGGGCATCGCCAACCGCCTCCCCGCCGCCGAGTCCTGGCGCGCCGCCTACGGCCTAACCGTCACCCTGGTCTGGCTCTACATCAACCTACTACGCATATTGTCGTATATTCGCCGGTAGCTTGACGTACGGCACCACGCCACTGACAACCCCAATCCCGATGCCCCTGACCCCCTCAGGGGCATCGCCTTTTCGTACAATATTGAAGTCACCCTAGAGAATGTAGAACCCATACTTAGTTCGGTCGGAAATATCCCGGTACGGCACGACCAGGCCATCAGCAGTCGGGAAAGCGTAGGGGTGGAGGGGCAAGCCGATGTCGCCGATCTCCATGGAGCGCTGGCCTTGGGAAAATTTATAAGTGATGACATTAACTCGGTAGAACTCATTCGGCATACCCAGGCCCCACTCGGTGTCATAGATCTCCAGCCCGGGGCCATCCGTAGTGTAACCGAACAAGCAGACCATTCTTTCCCCGCAAGGAAAGAGCGCCATATCTTCGATGACCGATTTGGGGCCACTCGCGGTCAAGGTGGCAACCCTCTCACCGGTCGTAATATTCACCACTGCGACACCGTCAGGGCCCGGCATTAACACCATATGTTGATCACCAACGTACATCACTGTACAACTCCAACCGTAGATAAAGTTCGTCCCGTTCTCCATCGCCCACAGCTGCCGCCCGCTCGCCAGATCAATGCCAAAGACATATTTGACTAACTCCGACCCTTCCCAGGTAGCGCCCTGAACAACCAGAACCTCCGCCGTCGCACACCCGAGTTCCTGAATCTCCCACGGGGAGGACCCACTAGCTGGAGCGTAAGTCCAGGTCGGCGCCGTGGAACCGGGAGCCAGCCAGCCCGCTAGCGCGGCGATGCCATCCGACTCCGCTCGGTTGGTGGCTTCGATGACCTTGCCCTGAACAACGAACAAGCGCGAATCTCCGTAAGAGTGTTCCAAGGGGTTCCCACTCACCTCACCAGTCGCAATCGACACATAGGTAGTCCGGCCATCGGTCATCCGGGCTTTCACCAAACCACCCGGCAGCCGATCAATGGTATTCCACCAGAGATCGTCACGACTCGAGGTGAACCCGACGATCTGCCAGATTGCCCCAGCGAGATTGGTGTCACGGTAGGCGGTGGTGGTGACGGTGTCCGACCAGTCAGCCTCGGAGCCGCCTCTCGCCTGTTTCGCGACGACCACGATGCCGCCCTCGTAGGCCAGCACCGTATGAGCGATCCCCCAGCCGTCAGGGTGGTCGTCGAGGCCGATGGGATCATCCCGACTAGAGTGAACCTCACCAGTCAGCAGGGAGATCACCAGGAGGTACGCCGTCTGATCAACCGCATCCTGAAGGAAAATGGCGATCCGACCAGCCTCATGAACGGCCAGGTTACCGGTTGCCGAAATCGCGTTGGGCGCGTGATCGATGGTCCACAAGACGTCCCCAGTTAGGTAGTCCACCCCCCGCAATATCGAATGAGTCAAGCAATATTCCTCACCAACACACAGCGCCCAATCGGCATATTGCAAGGCAAAAACCGCCACCCCAGACCACACTCCCACGATGTTAATGGCATCCGTAGTAGGCACCCCTTCGGTCAAAGCCGTCGGCACGTCACGCATCCCAGCCCAGGGCGTAGCCGAGGCACTAGGAGTGGTCACCGCCACAGTCGGGTCCGGTCCTTCACTAGCCGAGTTGAGCCAGGGACGTACGATCAGCAGCCCCGCCGCCACCAAAGCCACGACCACCACGATCACCACAATCACCGACACCCCCCGCCCAGAACGGCCCCCCTCAGGCTCCCGAGACTCCAAAATATCTAGACCAGACATCTCCCCACCTCTCTTGCGCAACGCTGCGCCTCAGAACAATGATCGTATTCTAGCCCCCAAACCCTGAAACAACCCCCAACCCCACCCCACCTAATGCACCCCCGGCCACAAATGTCTAGACTTCTACCATGACCCACGATCCTGAAGCAGCCTGGCCCCTAACGCAAACCGAAACCGGCTACATTCCTAGTGCGACCCCAGCCCCACCGCTGCCCCAAAGCAACCTCATCCCGATCGGCAAAAACAGCGCCTTGTTCATGCCCTCGGGGGCTCACGGACCATCCTGGGGTCAACGCATCGCCATTCTCGCGATTGTTCTAGGCATATCAATCCCGCTGACCGCAATCGCCGGTGGCATGTTGGGACTGATCGGCGTCGGGGTTGCCTGGGCCGGCATCGTCCTAGTCACCGCCATCATCATGGGCATTGGCATCCGCCGCAATTAGCCCCGCAATTAGGCATTCCCGGACGGCGCTTCGCTTGTCCAGGCTACGCGAACGCAGTGAGCGTGCGGCACCGCAGGTGCCAAGTACGACTTGTCCAACCACGCCAGCCTTTGCCCCGCCATTAGGCATTCCCTGACGGCGCTTCGCTTGTCCAGGCTACGCGAACGCAGTGAGCGTGCGGCAACGCAGGTGCCAAGTACGACTACGACTAGCCACCAAGCCGACGTTGGGTGCCGATAGTGTTTTTCGGAGGATACACGAACTTGAGAGTGTACGGCACCTCTGGTGCCAAGTACGAGAAAAAATCGTGCAACTATTTAGGCGCGCCAGCGCCGTTTTCGAAGTGAAGTGAGCGCGGTGGTTGGGTCGAAGACCCACCGCGCGCAACGACCTCCGTACGACACTATGGGCACCAAACGTCGGCCCGCCACCACCTAGACGTCAAAGTCCTCCAACGGCAGGATTGACCCGCCGGTAAAGCCAGAGTCATAGGCATAGGTGTTGAACGACATCGAATACGCCTTGGCTTTGGCTTCCGGCGTCGGCTCCACGCGAATGTTGCGATAGCGCTCCAACCCCGTCCCAGCCGGAATCAGCTTGCCAAGGATAACGTTCTCCTTAAGCCCCACCAGGGTGTCAGACTTACCCTGAATGGCCGCATCGGTCAGAACCTTGGTCGTCTCCTGGAAGGAGGCCGCCGACAGCCAAGACTCGGTCGCCAACGACGCCTTGGTGATCCCCATCAGGACCGGACGCCCTTGGGCCGGAGCCCCAGATTCGGCCAGCACCCGCCGGTTCTCGGCTTCGAAGTTCGCCCGATCAATCAGTTCACCCGGCAGGAAGACGGTGTCACCAGATTCGATCACCGTGATCCGGCGCAACATCTGGCGAATGATGATCTCAATATGCTTGTCGTGGATCGGCGCGCCTTGGGTCCGATAAACCCGCTGCACCTCGTCAACCAGATGCTCTTGAGCGGCCCGCACCCCGCGCACCCGCAAGACATCCTGGGGATCGATCGTCCCAGCGGTCAACTGCTGACCAGCCTCAACGTGCATCCCATCCTCGATGACCTGGACCACACCAAACTGATCCTCCCATTCGAGACGGACCCGGCGCGGCACGGGATAGATCAGATCCTCTTCACCATCATCACGCTTCAACACGATCTTGCGCGTCCGCTCCGAATCATCGAAGTGCAAGCGCCCAGCGGCGGCCGCGATCGGCGCTTTGCCCTTAGGCGTACGAGCTTCAAAGAGCTCGACGACGCGCGGTAGACCCTGGGTGATGTCATCACCAGCCACACCACCGGTATGGAAGGTTCGCATTGTCAGCTGGGTTCCCGGCTCACCAATCGACTGGGCGGCGATAATGCCGACCGCTTCACCAACATCAACCAGTTTGCCGGTCGCCAAAGACCGTCCATAACAGGCTGCGCAGGTGCCAGCGGTGGCTTCACAGGTCAGCACGGAGCGTACTTTAACCTCAGTGATGCCCGCCTCGATCAACAGGTCGGTCTCAAGGTCACCAACATCACCACCAGCAGCGACGATAACCACGCCTTTGGCGTCGACAGCGTCCTCCGCTAGCACCCGCGCATAAGCGGCGGCTTCAATATTGGCGACCGGCACCAGGGTATTACCCCGCTGCACGGCAATCGTCTTGACCATCCCGCGCTCGGTCCCGCAATCCTCTTCCCGGACGATAACATCCTGGGAGACGTCAACCAGACGCCGGGTCAGATAGCCGGAGTCGGCGGTCCGTAGAGCGGTATCCGCCTGGCCCTTACGCCCACCGTGGGTGGAGATGAAGTATTCGACCACCGAGAGACCTTCGCGGAAGTTCGACTTGATCGGCCGAGCGATGATCTCACCTTTCGGGTTGGCCACCAGGCCGCGCATGGCGGCGATCTGACGCATCTGGGTCATATTGCCCCGAGCGCCGGAGTGCACCATCATGTAGATCGGGTTGTCCTTGGTGAAGTTGGCCTCCATGGCGGCGGTTAGCTCAGCGGTGGCGTCGGTCCAGATCTGGATCAGTTCCTGACGACGCTCGTCTTCGGTCACCGCACCGCGCTCATAGAGCTTGTCGATCTTGGCCGCCTTAGCATCGTAACCAGCGAGGATCTCCGGCTTGGAAGACGGGGTCTCCACGTCGGCAATCGAGACGGTCACCCCAGAGCGGGTCGCCCAGCGGAAACCGATGTCCTTGAGGTTGTCGAGGGTGGTCGCCACCTGGATCTTCGAGTAACGCTCCGCAAGGTCGTTGATGATCTGACCGGACTTCTTCTTGCCGATCACCTCATTGACGTACGGGTAGTCCTCCGGCAAGGCCTGGTTGAACAAGGCCCGACCGAGGGTGGTGTCGATGATGAAGGAGCCATCGGGCCGAGCGGTCACCCCGGCCGGTGGCTGGAACTCGTGAATCAGGATCTTGACCGGCGAACCGACCATGATCTCGCCGCGATCGAAAGCCATCTGGGCTTCGGCGACCGAGGAGAAGGCCCGTCCCTCACCCAAGGCACCGGGACGGTCCAAGGTCAGGAAGTAGTGGCCAATGACCATGTCCTGGTTCGGCATCGTCACCGGGCGACCGTCGGCGGGCTTCAAGATATTGTTGGTGGACAACATCAGCAAGCGGGCTTCGGCTTGAGCTTCAGCCGATAGCGGCAGGTGGATAGCCATCTGGTCACCGTCAAAGTCAGCGTTAAAAGCCGTACACACCAAGGGATGAAGCTGAATCGCCTTACCCTCAATCAGTTGCGGTTCGAAGGCCTGGATGCCGAGGCGGTGCAGGGTGGGCGCGCGGTTCAGCAAGACCGGGTGTTCGATGATGACCTCTTCGAGGACATCCCAAACCACCGGGCGCTGGCGCTCGACCAACCGCTTCGCGGCCTTGACATTCTGAGCGTGATTGAGGTCGTCTAGCCGCTTCATCACGAAAGGCTTGAACAACTCGAGGGCCATCGTCTTCGGCACCCCACACTGGTGGAGCTTCAACTGCGGCCCAACCACGATCACGGACCGGCCAGAATAGTCGACGCGCTTGCCGAGCAGGTTCTGACGGAAGCGACCTTGCTTGCCCTTGAGCATGTCGGAGATCGACTTTAAGGGACGGTTGCCGGGACCGGTCACCGGGCGCCCACGCCGACCATTGTCGAAGAGGGAGTCAACGGCTTCCTGGAGCATCCGCTTCTCGTTGTTAACGATGATTTCGGGAGCGCCGAGATCAAGCAGTCTCTTCAGACGGTTATTCCGGTTGATCACCCGACGATAGAGATCATTGAGATCGGAGGTCGCAAAGCGGCCACCATCCAGTTGCACCATCGGGCGCAGGTCGGGTGGGATCACCGGCACGGCATCCAAAACCATGCCCAAAGGGGAGTTATTAGTCGTGATGAAGGCCGAGACGACGCGCAAGCGCTTCAGGGCCCGGGTCTTCCTCTGACCCTTACCAGTTTGGATGATCTCGCGCAGCTTCTCTGACTCCGCAGCCAGATCGAAGCTCGCTAGGCGGGCTTTGACTGCTTCGGCACCCATCGAACCCTTGAAGTAGCGCCCAAAGCGGTTCCGCATCTCGCGGTAAAGAACCTCGTCACCTTCCAGGTCTTGGACCTTCAGGGCTGTGAAGCGATCCCAGACCGCCTGGAGGCGGGCCAGATCCCGATCAGCCCGATCGCGGATCGACTTGGCTTCCTTCTCACCAGCATCACGAACCCGCTTCTTGGCTTCCGTCTTGGCGGAGTCCGCCTCCAGGGTTGCCAGATCCTCTTCCATCTTGGTCAGACGGGTGTTGATGTCGGAGTCGCGCCGATTCTCGATCTGCTTGCGCTCAGTCTCCACCCGGGCCGCCAGGGTCGGCAGGTCGCGGTGACGGGCTTCGTCGTCGACCTCGGTGATCATGTAGGCGGCAAAGTAGATAACCTTCTCGAGGTCTTTCGGCGCGATGTCGAGCAGGTAGCCGATTCGCGAAGGGACACCCTTGAAATACCAGATGTGGGTGACCGAGGCGGCTAGTTCGATATGACCCATCCGCTCGCGTCGCACCTTGGCGCGGGTGACCTCAACCCCGCAGCGTTCGCAGACGATGCCCTTGAAGCGTACGCGTTTGTACTTACCGCAGAAACACTCCCAGTCGCGGGTCGGGCCAAAGATCTTCTCGCAGAACAAACCATCGCGCTCGGGCTTGAGGGTGCGGTAGTTAATGGTTTCTGGCTTCTTGACCTCGCCATGACTCCAAGCGCGGATCTGATCCGCCGTCGCCAAACCGATACGTAGTTCGTCATAGAAGTTGCTGTCCAGCACTGTTATTCACTTTCTTAGAAAATTCGATTTTGGTTTGGTGATTGAAGTTAGACTTCTTCAATGGCGAAGGTGTCAACCCCCGGGCGTCGTGACAGGTCAATGCCGAAGTCCTCCGAGACCCTAAAGTCGTCTTCGGTATCCTTCAAATCAACGATCTGACCGTCTGAGGACATCACCTCAACGTTCAGACATAGTGACTGCATCTCCTTGACGAGAACCTTGAAGGATTCCGGGATGCCCGGCTCCGGGATATTCTCGCCTTTAACGATCGCCTCGTAGACCTTAACCCGCCCGGTGACATCGTCGGACTTGATGGTCAGCAGTTCCTGGAGCGCCCAAGCGGCCCCATAGGCCTCGAGGGCCCAAACTTCCATCTCACCGAAACGCTGACCACCGAACTGGGCTTTACCCCCCAAAGGTTGTTGGGTGATCATCGAGACCGGGCCCGTCGAGCGGGCGTGGATCTTGTCATCGACCAGGTGGTGGAGTTTCAGCATATACATGTAACCAACCCCGATTGGCTCGGGATAGATTTCACCGCTACGGCCATCGAAGAGCCGCGCCTTGCCACCGGGGTTGACCAACATCATGCCGTCTGCATTAGGCAGACCATGAGCCAGCAGACCAGTGATCTCCGACTCGGTCGCCCCGTCGACGACCGGGGTCGCGACATGCTGATTGGGATGTCCTTGCTCGAGACCGGCCTCGCGCAGGCCTTTCGCCCAGGGCTCGTTCACCCCGGTGATATCCCAGCCAGACTTGGCGACCCAACCGAGGTGGGTTTCCAGGACCTGCCCGACATTCATACGCGAAGGCACACCCATCGGGTTGAGGATGATGTCAACTGGCGTACCGTCCTCCAAGAAGGGCATATCCTCTTGGGGAAGGATCTTCGAGATCACACCCTTGTTGCCGTGGCGTCCGGCCATCTTGTCGCCGACCGAGATCTTGCGCTTCTGGGCGACATAGACCCGAACCATCTGGTTAACACCGGGCGCTAGTTCATCACCTTCATCGACATCGAAGACGCGCACGCCGATCACCGTGCCCGACTCGCCGTGCGGCACCTTCATCGAGGTGTCACGGACTTCGCGGGCCTTCTCACCGAAGATGGCGCGTAGCAGGCGTTCCTCGGGGGTGAGTTCGGTTTCACCCTTGGGGGTGACCTTGCCGACCAGGATGTCACCGGTGGTGACCTCCGCGCCGATCCGGATGATGCCGCGCTCGTCGAGGTTACTCAACGCCTCATCGGAGGAGTTGGGGATATCGCGGGTGATCTCCTCCGGGCCGAGCTTGGTGTCTCGAGCATCCACCTCATGTTCCTCAATGTGAATCGAGGTCAGGATGTCGTCTTGAACTAGGCGTTCGGACAGGATGATCGCGTCCTCATAGTTCAGACCCTCCCAGGGCATGAATGCCACCAGCAGGTTCCGCCCTAGGGCCATCTCGCCGCGATCGGTGCAAGCACCGTCCGCTAGCGCTGTGCCCATTTCGACGTGGTCGCCTTCTCTCACCAAAGGCCGCTGGTTAATACAGGTGGCTTGGTTGGAGCGCATGAACTTCTTGAGTTTGTAGGCGGTGTACGTGCCGTCGTCGTTCGCCACTTCGATGATATCGGCCGATACGGAACGTACGGCCCCTGGCTTCTCAGCGAGCGTGACCTCACCGCCGTCAATCGCACCGCGGTATTCCATACCGGTGCCGACTAGCGGGGCTTCGTTGCGAATCAACGGCACGGCCTGGCGCTGCATATTGGCCCCCATCAGGGCGCGGGAAGCGTCATCGTGCTCAAGGAAGGGGATCAGCGCGGTCGCCACCGAAACCATCTGACGCGGGGAGACGTCCATGTATTGGACCTCCGCGGGCGCCACCTGGTCAACGTCGCCGTCCTTGATCCGAACCAGGACCCGCTCTTCGATGAACTTTCCCTTGTCATCGACCCGAGCATTGGCTTGGGCGATGATATAGCGGTCTTCTTCGTCAGCGGTCAGGTAGTCAACATGGTCGGTGACATGGCCTTTCTCGCACTTGCGATAGGGGGTCTCGATGAAACCAAAGGCGTTAACCCGCGCAAAGGAGGCCAGGGAGCCAATCAGGCCGATATTCGGGCCTTCTGGGGTTTCAATCGGGCACATCCGACCGTAGTGTGAGGGGTGGACGTCGCGGACTTCCATCCCAGCGCGATCGCGGCTCAGACCACCCGGGCCGAGGGCCGACAGCCGGCGCTTGTGGGTGAGGACAGCGACCGGGTTGGTCTGGTCCATGAACTGCGAAGACTGCGAGGTTCCGAAGAACTCGCGCAAGGCCGCCACCACCGGGCGGATATTGATCAGGGTTTGCGGGGTGATCGCTTCGATATCCTGGGTCGTCATCCGGTCACGGACCACCCGCTCCATGCGGGATAGGCCAGTCCGGAGCTGATTCTGGATCAGTTCGCCGGAGGTCCGCAAGCGCCGGTTGCCGAAGTGATCGATATCGTCGGTCTCGACCGGCAAGCCGTTGATCTCGCTGCGACCTTCGTGCATCGCGCAAACGTACCGAATCGCAGCGGTGATATCGGCTTTGGTCAGGACCTGATCGTCCATCGGCAAGCTCAAGCCCAACTTCTTGTTGATCTTATAACGACCAACCTTGGCTAGGTCATAGCGCTTGTGGTTGAAGTAGTAACCATCGAGCAACTGCTTGGCGGCATCACGGGCCGGCGGCTCACCGGGGCGCAGCTTGCGGTAGATATCGAGCAAGGCGTCGTCTTCGGTGTGGACATTGTCGCGCTCTAGAGTCATCCGCATCGACTCGAACTCGGAGAACTCTTCGAGGATCTCGTCTTCGGTCCAACCCAGGGCCTTGAGGAAGATCGTCACCGACTGCTTGCGCTTACGATCAAGGCGCACCCCGACGGTGTCGCGCTTGTCGATCTCAAACTCTAGCCAAGCCCCCCGCGACGGGATCACCTTCGCGGTGAAAATATCCTTGTCGGAGGTCTTGTCCGGCGTGATTTCGAAATAGATCCCGGGCGAGCGAACCAACTGGGAGACAACCACCCGTTGCGTCCCGTTGATGATGAAGGTGGCATCCGGGGTCATCAAGGGGAAGTCGCCCATGAAGACCGTCTGCTCTTTTAGCTCACCGGTTTCGTTGTTCATGAACTCGGCTTTGACGTAGAGCGGCGCGCAGTAGGTGGCGTCACGCTCTAGACACTCCGAGATTAAATATTTTGGATCCTCGAACCGTGGTTCGCGGAATGACAGGGACATCATGCCGCCAAAGTCCTCGATCGGCGAGATCTCGCGAAAGACCTCATCCAAGCCAGACTTGGTGTTGATGTCTGTCCGTCCCTCTTCTAGGGCGGCAGCGGTCTTGGCTTTCCATTGTTCGGAGCCAATCAACCAGTCGAAAGAATCTCGTTGTAAATCCAAGAGGTTGGGGACCTCGACGGGCTCTTGGATTTTGGCAAAAGATACTCGATTAGTACCAGTGATAGTATGATTCTTCTTTGCGCTACGCAGGGCGGCCAAGATAGGTCCTTCCAGAACTCGCCAAAAATGGGGTGACACGACTTATATCGTACGCGCGAGCACACGACAAAAGACACGCTAAGGCAAAGTACAACAATAGCCCGGGAAGCCAAAGATTGCAACCCGGGAACTCGCAGGCCAAGACATCATTGTCTAAAGGGGCCTTTTAGCGCGGCACAACCATCTAGGAAACGAGTATACCGAACTAGGCGGACATTCGAAGAATTGTCGCACCTTCGGGCGAGGCAACGCCCAAGGTTGGGGCATGAAGAAACCCACCGCGATCCGGGGGAATTGGGATGGCGGTGGGTTCTTCGATTGGATCAGGTGTCCAGTGTTGGACGACAACCTTACTTGATAGTGATGGTTGCGCCCGCGCTTTCGAGCTGCTCCTTGGCCTTGTTGGCGGCGTCCTTGTTAACCTTCTCGAGCACGACCTTGGGAGCTTCTTCAACCAGAGCCTTGGCTTCGGCGAGGCCGAGGCTGGTCAGAGCCCGCACCTCTTTGATCACCTGGATCTTCTTGTCGCCGAACGAGGTCAGAATCACATCAAACTCGCTCTGCTCTTCAACCTCTTCCGCCGGGCCTGCGCCGGCTGCGGGAGCAGCGGCAACAGCGACCGGAGCGGCTGCGGTTACACCAAAGGTCTCTTCGAAGAGCTTCACGAAGTCGGAGAGCTCAATCAGGGTCATTTCTTTGAAAGCGTCGAGGAGTTCCTCAGTGCTTAGCTTCTTCGCCATGGTTGGCGTCCTTCCTATTCTGCGGCAACTTCTGCCGGGGTTTCATCGGCAGCGTCTGCTGCATCAGTCGAGGCCGAGGCCTCGGGTGCTGCGTCGGCAGCGGGTGCACTGGTAGTTTCAACGACATCCCTCAGGGCGGCCGCCGTACGCGCCATCTTGCTAAGCGGAGCGGCGAAGAGGTAGACAGCCTTGGAAAGGTTGGCCTTCATCGCCCCAGCCATCTTGGCCAGTAGCACCTCGCGCGATTCGAGATCGGCGAGCTTCTTAACAGTGTCGGCGTCGAGGACTTTACCGTCCATGTAGCCGCCCTTAATCACCAGCGCAGGGTTCTCCTTCGCGAAGTTCCGAATCCCCTTTGCTACCGCGGCAACATCCCCGGTAACAAAGGCAACCGCGGTCGGCCCAGACAGTTGGTCATCGAGTCCTTCGATACCAGCCTGGCGCGCTGCGATTTTGGTCAGCGTATTCTTCGTGATGGAGTACGTGGCGTCGCTCCCAAGAGAGCGGCGCAGATTCTTGAGGGCCGCAACCGATAGGCCACGATACTCAGTCAAGACCGCCGCCGTCGAGGAGGCGAACTTCTCGCTCATCTCCTGGACCGTGGCGACCTTATCCGGCCTCGCCATGAGGTCTCCTTCCTGCGTAGCGCCAAAGAGCGTTGGAAGCTAGCTCGGGGCAAAGAAAAGGCCCTGATCGCACAGGAATCAGGGCGTATAACACTGTTCACCTGCGCGGGCCACCCTAAAAGGGCTCTTCGGTTAGTCCAAGCTAACAACCGACGGTCTTCGGCGCCGATCAGTCTACCCGCCTAGCCCAAGAACCCAAAATCCAGGTAAGTAGGGAAACCGCCTTGTCGTATTCTCCAATAACGTTCCAACAGCCTTGCCCCATCCAAGAAGGCGACCACGTCACAGACTCTGCCTGCGGCGAACCCTCCCTCGCCCCCGCCGACCAGCTCTTCGGATCTGAGCAGGGTGGTCGTCCCAATCCCGTCAACGCGCAAGGTTAAGCCGAATGATTCGGCCTAACCCTGCACGTTGACGGGATC
>JAIRKB010000054.1 GCA_031260385.1 Propionibacteriaceae bacterium
CGGGCCGCTCTGGCGGGCCATCAGGTGATTTGGCTCGATGTTTCGGTGCGGACCTTAACCAGGCGGGCCGGGATGAGCGCCTTGCGTCCCCTGCTCTTGGGGGATGTCCGGGCTCAGATGGAGCGTTTGGCGGCCGAGCGGTTGCCGCTTTACGCCGCTAGTGCGACCTGGCGGGTCAATGCCGAGCAGCCGATGGCGGTCACGGTCACGCAGATCGCGGCCCTGGTGGCCGGTGCGACGGTGATCCCAGTGGCGGGGGAGCCTGGTTATAACATCTTGATCGGGCGGGGAATCGTCGACCAGGTTGGCGCTCACCTCGCCGAGGCTAATAAGGTGGCGATTTTCTATCCTGCCGTGATGGCGAAAACAGCGGCGACCTTAGCGGCGACGCTAACGGAACCGATCATGGTAGAGGTTCCCGACTCGGAGTTAGCAAAGACCCCCGAGGAGTTACTAGCCGCCTGGCGGACTCTAGCGAAATGCGGGTTGACAAGGTCTGATGCCGTCGTTGGCCTCGGCGGTGGCACCACGACCGACCTCGCGGGCTTCGTCGCTGCCACCTATCTACGCGGCATCAACTTCATCTCCGTCCCGACGACCGTACTCGGTATGGCTGACGCCGGGCTAGGCGGCAAGACCGGGGTTAATATCCCCGAAGGCAAGAACCTGGTCGGCGCCTTCCACGAGCCAAAAGCGGTGATCTGTGACCTCGATCTCCTGGCCAGCTTGGACCCGTTCCAAGTGCGCTCCGGGCTCGCCGAAATCGTCAAAGCCGGTTTCATCGCCGACCCCACCATCCTCGATCTCGTCGAGCCAAGCGGGACCTTGCCAAAGGGGACAGTCCCCAATGGCTCGCCGCCGGAATTGTTAGCAAACTGTGACCCAGCCAGCTCGGCCTTTCAGGAAATGCTCACCCGCGCGATCCAGGTGAAGGCCGCCGTGGTGGGGGCAGACTTCCGGGAGTTGGGGGTCAACGGTCAGGTTGGACGCGCCGCATTGAACTATGGGCACACCCTCGGTCATGCGATTGAACGGCTTGAGGACTACACCTGGCTCCATGGTGATGCCATCAGCATTGGGATGGTCTTTGCCGCTGAGGTTGCCTCCTTACTAGGCCTGATTGATGAGGCCTTAGTGGCGCGGCATCGCCAGATTCTCGCGGGCCTAAGACTACCAACTTCTTATGCTGCTTCGGCCTGGCCAGAACTGCGGGCGGTGATGAGTCTCGACAAGAAGGCGCGCGGCAACCAGCTGCGAATGGTGCTACTAGAAGGTCTTGGCCAGCCGAAGATTGTCGCCGAGATCGATGAAGCGATCTTGGCGGCGGCATATCAGCGGATCGAGGCCTGATGTATACCCCCGCTCATTTCCGGATGCCTGAAGCTGACGTTGCGGGCTTTATCGAGCGCATTGGTACGGGCACCCTGATCACGACCGATCCGGGGACCGGTCGGCCTCATGCGACCTTCCTGCCCTGGGCTTATCTGGGCGATCGCCTGACCACCCATATTGGTCTGGTCAACCCGCAGGCGGCGCATAGCGGTGAGGCTCTGGTCATCGTCATGGGCGAAAACGCCTATGTCAGTGAGCGGTGGTTGGGGCCAGGAGCTGCCCCGAGTTGGAACTACGAGACCGTGCACCTATATGGGGAACTGGTTATCCACCGCGATCCAGAGTGGATCAACCAGTCCTTCCGCGACCTGATCGCCCGCTTCTCCGAGAAATCCCTCGATAGTTACGATCCTGATTGGCTAGAGAAACAGACCCGCGCCTGTGTGGGCGCCGAGGTGATTATCCGGGAGGTCGAGGCGAAGTCCAAGCTGTCCCAAAGTAGCTCCGAGCTAGCCGTACGCACGGTGGCTGATCAGCTGGAAGCCACCTGCCCAGGGCTAGCCGCCCGAATGCGAGACATCTCTTTACCCCATATTGCCGAGCGCGAGCAGCGGATCCGAGCGGCCGTACCCTTTCGATCTTAGGAGCATGATGGCTGATCTGGCGCAGGAAATCTCTAGTCGACTGACCCAAGAAGCCGATAACAGGCAGTCAACGGGCGAACGGCCTCGGCTGTGGTCGACCCTGGTCAATGAGCTCTTGGTCGCTGCTGGCCAAGCGCTAGCGGAGCGTGGGGTGCCAGCCTGTCGGGTGTTCACGATCATTCCCATCGAGCCTTACTACGGGTCGTGGAAGTCACCGACCCGCTTGGCGGCGGTCCCGGTCGACGAAGTAAGGCGATATCCGATACTTGGTACGGATATCTGGCAGGTCTACGCCAGGCCGGTCTATGATCCACGCGAGCTCAACCTCGCCGACGCCACCCCAGATGGGACCTATCGGATTCCCTATACCGGGCTGGAGGGCCGACCAGTAGCGGGGTTCCTTGATTCTGCCGGTGTCGCCACGATCGTTGACCAGCAGCCGATCTGCCTGACCACCGTCCAAATGGCCGCTCACTGGCGCCAGTTCCCGGACGAACCGGCGCCGACCTGCGAGCTTGAGTGGGATGGGACGGTCCATATCGGCGAGCCGGTG
>JAIRKB010000238.1 GCA_031260385.1 Propionibacteriaceae bacterium
TGACTAGCCTTGATCAAGAGACGTCCAGGATGGCTCTTAGTTCCCTCACCGAGATAGATCCCGCGCTTGCCCTCGCCGAAGTCGATCGCGATCAGCGATTGAGGGCCACCATCCGTACCATCCAAATCCTCGTTAGGAAAGTAATGCCCGCTCACCACCGCCCGCCGTCCCTCGGCGGCGTCACTCGCCGCCCACAGATAGGCGCGCATCAGGGCAATCGCATGGGCCGGGTCGTCTAGCCCGATCTGGACTTCGCTGACCGCCCCGAGATGGCCGATCTTGAGCGCCGCCAAGCGAGCGAGGTGACCGGGCAGACGGACGTACGGTTGGTAGACCTGGACTTGGTTGGTATCAGCAAACTCACCTAGCTCGTCGAGACCAGCGGTGGTCGCTGCAGGCGGGGCCGTGACCATGATCGGCACTCCACAATCGAGGGCAGTCTTGGCTAGCCCGGGGGTGGCCAAGGGGGACGCGAAACTAATCACGACATCGGCGCGCTGGTCCGCCAGACAAGCCGCCAAATCGGTGTAGATCCCGTCGCGGGCCATCCGCCCGTTCAACAGAACAGTGGCTTGGCGCTCGAAGCCCGGGTATTGGTCGAGGATTCGACGCAGGCCCCCCCAGCGCTGCCCGAGGCCGACCTGTACATATTTCATAACTTTACTGTCCATACCTTGTAAAGATTAACGAACAGGGCCGAAAGATGGTTGGATAGAGGCATGAGTCCGCGAAAAATTGGTATTACTGAGCTCGCCCTGCGTGATGCCCACCAGAGCCTCCTCGCTACCCGCATGGCCACCGAAGATATGGTCGGTGCCTGTGAGGATATTGACAAGGCTGGTTTCTGGTCGGTCGAATGTTGGGGTGGAGCGACCTACGATTCCTGCATCCGTTTCCTCAATGAGGATCCCTGGGTCAGGCTACGCACCTTCCGCGAGTTGATGCCGAATACGCAGTTGCAGATGCTGCTGCGCGGCCAGAACCTGCTTGGCTATCGTCACTATGAAGATATGGTCGTCGAGCGGTTCGTCGAGAAGTCGGCTGAAAACGGGATGGATGTCTTCCGGGTGTTTGACGCTGTCAATGACCCGCGCAACATGGCCAAGGCAATGCAGGCGGTCGCCAAGACCGGCAAGCACGCCCAAGGCACAATCTGCTACACGATTTCCCCGGTTCACACCGTTGAGGGGTACGTCAAGCTAGCCGGACAACTGATTGAGATGGGTGCTCAGTCGATATGCATCAAGGACATGGCGGCTTTGCTGAAGCCCCAACCGGCCTTCGATATCGTGCGCGCCATCAAGGAGACCTACGGGGAAGAGACCGTGATTTCGGTCCACTGCCACGCGACGTCTGGGGTGACGATGGTGACCCTGCAGAAGGCGATCGAAGCTGGCGCGGATTGCGTTGACACGGCGATCTCGTCGATGAGCCTCGGGCCGGGCCACAACCCCACCGAGTCCTTCGTCGAAATGTTGGAGGGAACCCGTTTCACCACCGATGTTGACATGGATCGTTTGCTGAAGATCCGCGACCATTTCGCGAAGATCCGTCCGCGTTATGCGGCCCAAGAGTCCGCCATCCTGGTGGACACCGACATCTTCGCCTCCCAGATTCCGGGCGGCATGTTGTCGAATATGGAGTCGCAGCTCAAAGAGCAAGGCGCTGGCGATCGAGTACGCGAAGTGATGGCTGAGGTGCCGCGCGTGAAGGCCGATGCTGGCCATCCGCCGCTGGTGACCCCGACCTCGCAGATTGTCGGCACCCAAGCCGTTTTCAACGTTCTCTTTGGGAAGTACGAAAAGATCACCGGCGAGTTCGCTGACCTGGTCTTGGGCTACTACGGCCGTACCCTCGGCGACGTGCCACCAACCGTGGTCAAGCTCGCCCAGGCCCAGTCTGGCAAGAAGCCGATCACCGGGCGTCCGGCAGACCTGCTGAAGCCGGAATGGGATGACCTGGTCGAGGCCGCCAAGGCCCTGCCTGGCACGGATGGGACGGACGAGGATGTGCTCACCTATGCGATGTTCCCGGCGATTGCGCCGGGCTTCTTCGCCAAGCGTGACGATGGTCCGAAGTCGGTGGCGATGTCCGAAGCCGAGTATGCGGCGATGAAGGCAGCTGAAACCAGTGGGGAAAAGACCTCCGGTGTCAGCGCTGCAACCTATAATGTTTCCGTTGGTGGACGTACGCACACGGTGAAGGTCGAGAGGGCCTGACCGATGAGCGCGAAGACAATGTCCGAGCTCCTCGCCCAACTGAACGAGCAGCGGACAGCAAAGGAACTAGGTGGCGGCGAGGCGCGGCACGAGAAGCAACGCGCTCAGGGCAAGAAAACCGCCCGCGAGCGCTTAGCGGAACTGCTCGACGACGGGACTTTCCAAGAGGTTGGGCTCTTCCGCCGGAACCGGACCGTCGAATTCGGGATGGCCAAAGCCGACCCGCCCGCTGAGGGTGTGGTAACCGGTGTTGGTACGGTCCTCGGGCGTCCCGTTAACGTTGCTAGCCAGGACTTCTCCGTTATGGGTGGTTCGGCTGGTGAAGGCCACTCGATCAAAGTCGTCAAGATGATGGAATCGGCCCTCCAGAATGGCAACCCTTTCGTGTTCATCAACGACTCCGGTGGAGCGCGGGTTCAGGAAGGGATCGACTCACTATCGGGCTACGGCATGGTCTTCTATGCCAATGTCCAACTGTCGGGGGTCGTGCCCCAGATTTCAGTGATCTGCGGGCCTTGCGCTGGTGGGGCGGCTTATTCGCCGGCTCTGACCGACTTCATCATCCAGACCCGCAAGGCGGCGATGTTCATCACCGGGCCGAATGTCATCAAGCAGGTGACCGGTGAGGATGTCACCCAGGAGCAACTGGGTGGCGCTGATGCTCACATGCAGAAATCGGGTGTCATCCACTTTGTGGCCGACGATGATGATCAAGCGTTGCTGATCGCCAAGAAGCTGCTGAGCTTCCTGCCGCAGAATAATTCTGAGGATCCGCCGATCGTTGATCCGGATATGAACGTCGCCCTCGACGAAGGGCTGCGCGATCTCGTCCCCCTGGAGGCAACCAGAGGTTACGATATTCGCGACGTCATTCGCCGGCTGGTTGACCACCAGGACTTCCTCGAGGTTCACGCGCAATATGCCATGAGCATCGTCGTTGGGTTCGCTCGGATCTGTGGTCGGACGATCGGGATCGTTGCTAACCAGCCGTCGGTGATGGCTGGGGTGCTCGACATCAACTCCTCCGATAAGGGGGCTCGGTTCGTCCAGTTCTGTGATGCTTTCAACATTCCAATCGTGACCTTGGTTGATGTACCGGGGTTCATGCCTGGGGTGGCTCAAGAGCATGGCGGGATCATCCGTCACGGCGCCAAGATGCTGTATACCTACTCCGAAGCGACCGTGCCTTTGATCACGGTCACCTTGCGGAAGGCGTACGGTGGAGCGTATCTCGCGATGGCCTCGCGCGACCTGGGGGCGGATGCTGCCTTCGCTTGGCCCACGGCTGAGATCGCGGTTATGGGCGCTGAAGGTGCGGCGGCAGTGGTCTTCGCTCGCGAGATCAAAGCGGCTGAGGATCCGGATGCTAAGCGGGTGGAGATGATCGCGCAATATCGCGACACCTTCTCGACCCCATTCATGGCCGCTTCGCGTGGCCTGATTGACGACATCATTGATCCGGCGGAAACCCGGGCCAAGATCGCTTTTGCATTGGAACAGTTGTCGGGTAAGCGTAAGTTACGCCCGGCCAAGAAGCATGGGGTCTTCCCCAGCTAGGGCAAGGAAGGTAAAGCAATGAGCCAAGATCAAGAACTGCTCGACCTGGTCAAGACCCTGTCTGGCCGTGTCAAATCGCTGGAGAAAGAGATTAAGTCGCTGAAGATTGTCGGCGCGGCGGATGTGCCCCAGGAAACTCTGGTCGCCATCGCTGCCGGGGTCGCGGCCTATCTCGGCTACCAAGGTGAGAAGCGGCAAGCCCGCTTCGGCGCCTCCCCCATCTGGGCTAAAGGCACTCGTGTCGCCCAACTGAACCACGCTCCCGTCCGGTGATCAAGGAAGGTCAAGGAAATGAAACTAAAAGTGACTGTCAATCAGATCCCGTACGAGGTCGAAGTTGAGGTTGACGAATCCCCGGCTGTGTTGCCCCCGGTTTATATCGGTGGTGGCTCTGGTGGTCCGGCGGCAGCTCCTGCTGGTCCGGCGGCACCGAAAGCCAATGTCGTTGCCGCCCCGCTAGCCGGGTCGGTTCGCAAGATCCTCGTCGCCGTTGGCGCGACGGTCTCCGCTGGTGAGGTCGTCGCCGTGCTAGAAGCGATGAAGATGGAAACTGAAATCCAGTCCCCAATCGCGGGCACGGTGACCAAGGTTCTCACCGAGGTCGGCGCTGCCGTCCAAGGTGGCGACGCGATCATCAGCATCGACCCCGCTTAGGCAAGTAAGTCGCGAGTGTCGAGTTTGGTGACGATTTCTGGTTAGAAATCGTTCCATAACTCGACACTCGCTGATCGCTAGTGGGGTTATTGGCCAGGTGGGGCTACTTGCCGATCGACAGCGCCAGTAGGCGGCGGATGTGCAAGGTGAGTTCTTTGAAGGCGCTGCGAAGGCTGATCTCGTCTAGGGTTTCGATGAGGGCTTCGGTGTCCTCAATGCTTAGTCCATCGCGGTTGCCCGCTAGGACGGCGACACGAGAAGCCACGACATAGAGCACAATCTCGTGGTCGTTGGCGCGCTCGCCGATCATCTCGCCAACCTTGGTCGAGCGGGAGGCGAACTGGATGAAATCCTTGTTCATTAGCGCGTAGTTAAGCTTGCCCTCTTCGTCGGTATAGCGCTCAATCAGGGCGTTATACTCTGGGGTGTTAACCATGTCGGCTTTTTCTCTGTCGGTTTCGGCGACGGCCTCTTCGGCATCGGCGTGGTCTTCAAAGACCGTGATCTTGATCTTGCCACGGGCGGTGTAGGGCAAGCCGTGGGTCAGCTCCTGGGCTTCATAGACGGCTTCGTTCGGGAATAGCTCCGCTTCGTAGAGTCCAAAAGGGGTCGCCTCGCCGCTGCGGCGATCGATAGTAAAGACCGCCGAGACGTCGGTGTCGAGCCGAAGAATCTTCAACCCCGCCCCCCCGGTCGCCAGTTTCTGTTTGTAAGCGATCGCCGGGATAGCGGTCAACTCCACCGCCGTCGTTCTAATGATGTTCACAGGTCTTCGTGCCTTCCATGCCTTGATAGGGAGATTTGGACAAGACAACAGTATCGGCAATCTCCCCTTGGCCCAAACCCCGCTCAGACCCGAAGGAATCAGGGGGTCAGCAGGGCGAGGGGTACGACCGCGACGCCGTCCTTGCGGCGATAGGCTTCGGGGCCGGTGTTGATCAGAACAGTGTCGAGGACCAGATCAGGCATCTGCGCTTTTAGCCAGGTTAACTGGGCAATATCGGCGGGGCGTACGATCGACGAGAGCTTGATCTCAAAGGCCACAATCTTGAGGTCTGGACGCTGAATAATCAGATCGATTTCGCGCTCGCCGCCATGGGTGCGCAGGTGGAAAGCTTTCGCTCTCGCGCTTTGTGCGAGACTGCGGATGGTTTGGACACTCAGCGACTCGAAGAGCGCGCCAAGAAAGACACCCTCGCTGCGTACCGGCCCTTGACCGCTGATTAGCGAGTCAGCGGTGGCGCCGACAAGGCGCGCGGCTAGTCCGGGATCGACTAGGTGGTGTTTTGGGGATTGTCCCAGATGTTTCAGTGAGGCCAGTACGGGACTCCAAGCGGGGAGGGGATCGACCACCCAGAGGCGTTGCAGCAGGTCGCGGTAGGTCATAGCAGTGATTTTGCTTGGTTTGGCGTCCTCGCCAGGACTAGCCGCATTTAGCAGTGACGCGTACGATGCCGTGGTGGCGGTGGCTGCGCCGTAGGCAGTCAGCCAGGACAGCAGACTGGTAGGGCGGCGGACGACTTGGCCAGCCTCGGAGACATCGTGGTCAACAATGTGATCAATGTAGCTATCGAGGAGGTACGGTCTAGCGGCTGGCAGGGCCGCCCTAATGCCTGGAAACCCCGAGGTTAGGATTTCGTTGGTGTAGTCCGGAAGGGTGATTGTGGTGCTGCCAGCAATCTCGGGTCTTTCGCCGCTGAGCAGTCGGCTCAGGGAAACCGTGCCAGTGGGAACACCGCGTTCGGGCAGACTCATGGGCCGCATCATTACGCGGACGATTCGTCCGGCGCCGGAATGGGGAAGTGGCTTGCCCCTGGGAGTGGGCTGCTGGTTCAGGGAGGCTGAGCCAGCTAGTAGGAACCGCCCAGGATTGGCACCCTTGTCGACTGCTCGGCGCACGAGGTCCCAGGTGGATGGCACACGTTGCCACTCGTCAATGAAGGTCGTTCCAGAGTTGCTTTGGAGCACCAACTCGGGGTTGGCGTCGACCATGGCGTGGATAGTCGGGTTGTCTAGAGGGTAGATCTGGGCCGAGCGTCCGGTCGCCGTCTCGGTTTTCCCAACGCCTTTTGCGCCTTCAATAGCGATGGCTGGCAAGATCGCCATAAGCTCATCGAGTTGGTCATCGACCAAGCGTCGCTGGTAGGTCATATTGCTACTATACTATTTCTGGACGTTCTACTATACCATTTCTGGGAGTTCTACTATACCATTTCTGGACGTTCTACTATACCATTTCACGCCACCTGTCCTGCGCGGCAGGGTCAGGGGGTGGGTTGCCGGGTGGTAGTCTGGCGGGTATGAGCGTTTGGGATTTCCTGATTGGGCAGGCACCGGTGGTGGCGGCCTTGACTCGGGCGATTCAGGGGGCGACGTCGGCGGGAGATCAGCGCTTGGATAAGTATGCGATGACTCACGCCTGGTTGATCACTGGTCCGCCGGGGTCGGGTCGGTCGGTGGCGGCGCGGGCTTTTGCCGCTGGATTGGAGTGCGCTGCTGGTGGTTGCGGGCAGTGTAAGGCTTGTGCGACAACCCTGGCGGGGACCCACCCGGATGTCACGGTCGTGAGGACCGAGCGGTTGAGTATCGGGGTCGATGAGGTCCGCGATCTCGTCCGGCGCTCGGCGATGAGCCCAACCATCGGCTCGTGGCAGGTGATCATCATCGAGGACGCCGACCGGGTCACCGAACGTGGTGCCGATGCCTTGTTGAAGGCTATCGAAGAGCCCGCCGCTAAGACCATCTGGGTGCTCTGCGCCCCCACCGCTGACGACGTTATCATGACCGTCCGTTCGCGTTGCCGGGCCGTCAACCTGGTCACCCCCGCCACCGCTGCTATCGCCGCTCTACTTGTTAACGAGGGTATCGACCAAGCGAGCGCGGACTTCGCCGCCCGGGTCTGCCAGGGCCATATCGGTCGGGCCCGCCTCCACGCCACCAACCCTGAGGTCGCCACCCACCGCCGCGCCATCCTCGACATTCCCGCCAAACTCGTCGCCCTCGGCCCTTGCCTCGAACTCGCCTCCTGGGCGGTCACCACTGCCAAAGCCGAAGCGGAGGCTGCCACCGCCCAACTAGACGCCGAAGAGTCTCAACAGTTGAACTTCGCTCTGGGACTAAGTGGAACCAAGGGGACCCCCCGTGGGGCCGCTGGACAGTTGAAAGACCTCGAAGAGCAACAGGCCTTGCGCGCCAAACGCTTCGTTCGTGACCGCCTAGACACCGTACTATTAGAACTAACCAGCTACTATCGCGATGTCCTAGTCACCCAAACCGGTGCCGCTGACCTCACCAACACCGACTACGCCACCCCCATCGCCCAGATCGCCGCCGCCACCACCCCCGAAGCCACCCTACGCTGCCTCGACGCCATCGCCGACTGCCGCCAAGCCATCATGACCAACGTCGCCCCCCTCCTAGCCTTCGAAGCCCTAATGGTGTCACTGTGGGGATAGTCCACCCCTCCATGTCCACCCCCTGTTCCACCTGGAACGCGTTTCAGCCCTCAATCCAGCGTGTCGCCAAGAGGACCAGGGGGGCACATGCGACGATGATAGCGGGAACTGAGTCCCCTCGATAACTCAAGAGCCTTTGAAGGACCCCCAGCCGTCAAACCCGCTCTTGGTGCCCTAATCAGCTCACCCGTGCTGTGCCTACACGAAGGAATGATAATGAGCGACGAGACATATGACTCCGACTTTGTTCGTGGTCGATTAGATGCAGCCCTCGCTGAGCCTGGTCCAGGCCGTTTACGAGCGAGACCTTGGTTCCTCGATGAGCCAAAGGCGGATCAACAGGAGCCGGCCCCCTTCCCGCCTTTGGAGTCCCCCCTTGTCCCCCCATCGGCGGATTCGGTCGTCGACCTGACCTTTCAGGCGCCGACCGCCGCCGAGCCCTACTTATTGCCAGCAGACGACTCAGAGGTAGTCGATCCACCAGAGTTTGCCCCACCAACCTTCGAGCAACCAGATTTCGCTCCTCCAGCCTTCGATCAGCCAGAAGTTGACCCGCCACTAGCCGAGGATCAACCCGGCCCGGCCTTCCCCTCGGACTATAGTTTCCCGGAGGGTACCATCGATTTGACCGCCGATAGCCCATACCTACCCGCCGCGCTACCCGACTATGAGACGGACTCGCCTTCAGCGCCGCTAGGGCTGTATCGTGGAGGGGGGGCAATCCCGAACCCCACTCAGGTCGCAGAGGTGGATCAAGGAGATATGCAGGCGGACAATTCTAGTTATATTACACAATACGACCCGACGCTCGACGAGCATCGGGCGGCGCGAGCGCGGGCGTTGGGAGAGGTAGATCCCGGCGCTGATGTCGTTGCCGCGCCCCAACAGTTCCTACCACCGTCAACCTACGGTGGCTGGCCCTCATTCACATTATTTGTTCTTCGAGTCGGGGTTGCCGCGATCTTGGGGATTCGGGCCACCCAGGCCCTGCTCGATTTCACGGCATCAAAGCAGATCTGGGCTAACTCGATTCTGACTCGCCCCGATATCTTCGCGATCGTCGAGATCTGCCTAGAGTTCCTCGCCGCCCTGATGTTATTGCTTGGGTTTGGTTCGCGGGTCGCTGGCGGTTTGATCATCATTAACCAGATCACGGTCCTGATCTTCCTGACTTGGGGCAATTTCAGCCCCTTCCACGATGGGGTCCGCGGGTTCATGGGTGAGTTCCAGATCCTAATGATCCTGATCGGCTTGCTCTTCCTCGGTGTCGGCGGTGGTCGCGCAGGTGTTGATGCCGCCATCTATGGCTCAGTCCTCGAAAAGAAGAACGCTCGGCTAACAAACCCGTACGGGTAAGTCACTAGCCCCAGACATAGACTAGGCCCCCGGAATCCGGGGGCCTAGTCGTTGGTAGATGTTTACATGAAGCCAAGGGCGGTGACGGCGTCGCGTTCCTCAGCTAGTTCGGCGACGGAGGCGTCGATCTTGGCGCGGGAGAAGTCGTCGATCTCTAGACCCTGGACGATTGACCACTCGCCAGCGCTCGTGGTGATGGGGAAGGAGGAGACGAGCCCTTCGGGCACCCCGTACGACCCATCAGAGACCACGGCCATCGACGTCCAGTCACCAGCGGGCGTGCCAAGCAACCAGTCGTGGACATGCTCAACGGTGGCGTTGGCGGCCGAACCGGCCGAAGAAGCCCCCCGGGCGGCGATCACCGCTGCGCCGCGCTTGGCGACAGTCGGGATGAAGTAGTTTTCGATCCAGTCCTGGTCGTTGACCAAGCCAGCGGCATTGGCGCCGTTAACTTCCGCGTGATAGATATCCGGGAACTGGGTGGTGGAGTGGTTGCCCCAGATCGTCATCTTGCGAATCTCGGTCACCGGCACACCGAGCTTCTTCGCCAACTGGCTGATCGCCCGGTTGTGGTCGAGTCGAGTCAGGGCGGAGAACCGGGAAGCCGGGATATCGGGCGCGTTCTTGGACGCGATCAGGGCATTGGTATTGGCTGGGTTGCCGGTCACGCAGATCCGAATATCATCAGCGGCGACCTCATTGAGGGCCGCTCCCTGGACGGAGAAGATCGCCCCGTTAGCGCTGAGCAGGTCAGAACGCTCCATACCAGCGGTCCGCGGGCGAGCGCCGACGAGCATCGCCACATTGACGCCATTGAAGACGGTCTTGGGATCGTCGCCGATCTCGATCTTCGACAGCAACGGGAAAGCCCCGTCGTCGAGTTCCATGACGACACCCTCAAGGGCACCCAAAGCGGGGGTGATTTCCAGCAGGCGCAACTCGATTGGTTGATCATCGCCCAATAGTGAGCCGCTGGCGATGCGGAACAGCAAGCTGTAGCAGATTTGGCCGGCGGCGCCGGTTACGGCAACTTTGACAGGGGTTTTGCTCATAGATACTCCTTCGGCTTCGCCCGGCTGCCGGGCGGATGGGCTTTGGCCTGGATCCACCACTGGATCCTGCTTAGACCATATCATCTTCCCGCCTCAGCTGGGCAGGGGACCAGGGTGTGGCCTATGCTTGAAGTATGCCGCGAATTCAGCTTGCCCTTCCCCCGGACCGCGCGACCGGGGTCTTCGCCGACTTCGTCCGGGCTTGGCACACCAAAGACATTTTCATCCTGGACTTTTCCGCCTACATGGATCCGCCAGCCCACGATGATGGGGCGAACGACATCATGCAGCAGGCAGCGGTGGTTTCGAGAGTACGGATCCCACCATCGCAGGTCTTCGAGCTGATGAAGGCCCTAGAGCAGCAACTAACCGCCTGGGAGACGGTGACCAAGACCCAGCCAAGCTAGTCCCAACCGGGCTAGACAAGGCCGTGACGGATGAAGAGATAGCGCGGATCGGGATCAGTGCCCCGGAAACGACGATAAGCCTCCATAACATCACATGAACCACCCCGCGCCAGAATCTCCCGGCGGAAGAAATCCCCATTCTCCCTGGTTAAGCCGCCATTAGCCTCGAACCAGGCCACGGCGTCAGCGTCCATCACCTCAGCCCACAGATAGCCGTAGTACGAAGCGGCATAGCCACCCCAGATGTGGGAGAAATAACAACTGCGATAGCGAGGCGGAATCAAGGGGAAGTCCACTCCCGCCGCGCTTAGGGCAGCCGCTTCGAAGGCCTCAATGTCCTCGACGCTACTCGGCAGGTCGTCGATCGGGGTTTGGTGCCAGGCTTGGTCGAGTAGCATCGCAGAAAAGGCTTCGAAAGCCTCGTACCCTTCGCCAAAGTGGCGGGCCGCCAGCAGGGTGGCCAGCAGTTGGTCAGGGATCGCCTCACCGGTGGTGACCTGACGGGCGAACCGAGCGATCACCGACGGTTCCCAACTCCACATTTCGTTGACCTGACTCGGAAACTCGACGAAGTCCCGGGGAGTATTGGTCCCCGATAAGCTGGGGTAACGGGAGTCGGCCAGCAGCCCATGGAGCGCGTGGCCGAACTCGTGGAAGAGGGTCGTCACATCATCCCAGGTCATCAGCGTTGGCTTACCGGGCCCCGGGCGGGGTTGATTACAGTTGATCGTCACCACGGGCCGGGTCGCCGCCAGGTGGCCTTGGTCGGTGAGCGAGGTCATCCAGGCGCCACCTTGTTTGGATGCCCGGGCGTACGGGTCGACAAGCAGCAAACCGATCCCCAACCCATCGGCCTCGCAGACCTCGAAGGTCCGGCAGTCATCGGTGTAACCGGTCACGGCCTCCAGGGTTCGAAAGCTCAGCCCGTAAAGCCGAGTCGCGGCCGCGAACACCCCATCGGTGAGCACGGTCTCAAAGTCGAGGTAGGTCGACAAGGTCGCTTCGTCGAGATCGTACCGCTGTTGGCGGGTTCGCTCCGCCAACCAAGCCCAGTCCCAAGCTTCGAGCTTGGCACCGGGTAACTCGGTGTCGAGTTGGGCTTGGAGGACCGTGGCTTCGCGTTCAGCGTTTGTACGGGCGGCCGCAGCGGCTTGGT
>JAIRKB010000240.1 GCA_031260385.1 Propionibacteriaceae bacterium
GCAACGATGGCGGTTTCTTGATTAGCTGTACGGGCGCAATGGGCAGCGAGATCCCGTACTTCCTGCTCAGCGATCGTACGACTAGAAAAATCGACGGCAATCCCCACACAGATCAAAGCCGCCAGACTAGCTAACGGCACCATGGCGGTGATCCGACCTGTTTCACGGCGACGCCTCATAGACCCCGTTTCACTCATACCCCTCGTTTTCAGGTTAATATCGGGGCTCTATCAACTTCCCGACGGCCGTCAAGCCCCACCCAAGAGTTATCCACAGGTCGAAAGTACTATTTTCTTCCCGGCGATTCTGGGCCTGTGCCCGTTTCGGGTAAAAAGTGAGATAACTCCAGGAAATATGCCCCTTACCAGCCTAGACAGCTGGAATCCTGGAGTCAGCACCATAATAACCGCAGTTTTTGGTAGACAACCCGAATAATCAATGTGATCGCTGATAGACAGAGCCGGATTCCTGGAGTTGGCTCCAGGTAAACGGTCCTTGGATTGGGGGCAGGGCGAGCTCGGGGGGCACAGAGAGCTCTCGAGGGGGGCCGCTCACTAACTGATTCCGCTACAATCGGGACTGGATATTGGGAACTGGATATTGGGGGGCGAAATGCCGGATCAGTTGATAAATAACCGTTACCTACTGGGGGCGCCGTTGGGCAGTGGGGGAATGGGGGACGTTTGGTCGGCCCGTGACACCCAACTGAAACGGGAGGTTGCGGTCAAGCTTCTCAATCCGGGGTTGACTTCCGATCCCGTCCACCGAGAGCGGTTTCGCCGGGAGGCCGAGGCGGCAGCGGGGCTTAGCCATCCTAATATCGTCACAGTGTTCGACAACGGTGAGTACGTATCGGAGGCTAACGAGGATGGTGGGAGCCAGGCAACCCCGTACATCGTTATGGAACTGGTGGTGGGGAAAACTCTGCGAGAACTACTGCAAACCCAAGGCCAGTTCCGGCCGGAGAAGGCCCTGGAGATCACAGTGGCAGTGCTCGCGGCCCTTAGTCATTCCCACCACAAGGGCATCGTTCACCGTGATATCAAGCCAGTCAATGTCATGGTCAGCGATGCTGGCGAGGTCAAGGTGATGGACTTTGGGATCGCCCGAGTCGAGGATGCGGCAAGTGGGCTCACCATGCCCGCTTCGGTGATCGGCACCCCGCATTACCTCTCCCCGGAGCAAGCGCGCGGAGAAACCGCTGATCATCGCTCGGATCTTTACTCTGTCGGTTGTCTGCTCTACGAACTGCTGACTGGCCGGCCGCCATTTCTGGGTGAGTCGGCGATTGCGTTAGCGGTTCAGCACCTTCAGGCACCGGTGGTCGCACCATCAACCCTGGATGGGAGGATAACGCCCACGATCGACGCGATTTGCGCTAAGGCGCTAGCGAAAAATCGGGAGGATCGCTACCAGACAGCGTTGGAGATGAGTGCCGACCTTAGTCGCGTGCGGGCGCAAGCGGAGGCGTCTACGCTGGTCCAGCCCATTTTCGACCAAACTAAGGTGTTGCCCAACGCGCTGGTGTCAGTTCCGCTGGCACCGGTAAGCCTAAAGACCAAACCTAAGCGGCGTACGGGTCTCATTGTCGGCCTGATCATGGGTTTAATCTTGGTTGGGGGAGGTACGACCGGGGTGTTGTTGGCCCTCAATGGCAAGGAGTCGGGCGGATTGGAGACTCCTCCCCAGTCCGCAACCACGCCACCGACCTCACCGACGGCCGATTCCACCGGGACAGTGCCCGAGGTCACAGAGGTGGTCATCGGGGGTCGGACCTACTCCACAGACTTGACGTCGCTAAGCCTGTTCTTAGGCAGTCTGACTGATGCCGATATCGAGCCATTGCGATATATGACGAGTCTGACTTCGCTGAGAATGGACTTCAACTCTGTTAGTGACCTCAGCCCCTTGAGCGAGTTGGTGAACCTTCGCGAGTTGAGTATTAGCTACAACAACATCAGCGACATTACTTCCTTGAGCAAGCTAGTCAACTTGCAGACGCTGGATCTGACACGTAACCAAGTTCAAGACGTACGGACGCTAGGCAAGCTGACCAGCTTAACTACACTAATCCTCGATGACAACCGGATCACGGATCTCACGGCATTGAGCAGCCTGACGGAGCTAACGAAACTGTCATTAAACAAAAACACCATTAGCAGTGTCAGTGCCCTACACAGTCTAGGAAAACTAACAAAGCTCGAGTTGTCGGGAAATCTGATTGTTGATGTCGGTGCCATCGGCGAACTGAGTGTCTTGCAAGATCTAACAATGGATGACAATCTCATCGCCAACATCCAACCCCTAGCTGGTTTGGTTTATCTGAAAACCTTGAGTCTGAATACGAATCAGATCAGTGACCTCCAGCCTCTCGAAACCCTAGTCGGATTGGAGAGCTTGCACCTGAATAGTAATCAGATCAGCGACGTGCAGCCACTATTTAAGTTGGGTAAGTTAACGAGTCTTTGGTTGTCCAGAAACCTCCTCACCGCCGAACAACTCGCCGAACTACGCCAACAACTTCCCCGCTGCCTTATATCTGGATGAGGTGGTCCCCAGCGAGATGCGAGCGTGTCAGCGCCCCTGGGAAAAAGGGGTACGGACACGCTCTACAACAGCGCCTATAACCCTCGGCGGGCTTTGGCTTCGGCTTCTTGGGCTTTGAACAAGCCGAATCTTGGGAGGAACTTGTCCCAGTCGATGTCGTGGGAGTTTAGTTCCGGGCCGTCGATGCAGGCGTGTTTGCGGACCAATTTGCCGTTCTCGTAGAAGGGGACCATGCAGGCACCGCACATACCGGTAGCGTCAACCATGATCGAGTTCAGGCTGGCTTCGGTGGTGACAGCGAAGAGCTTGGTCAGATCGGAGACCGAACGCATCATCAGCGGCGGGCCGATGGTGATGACCTTGGCGATCGACCGTCCTTCGTCGAGCATGGTTTTTAGCGGTACGGTGACGAAACCTTCGATGCCGAAGGTGCCGTCATTAGTGGTGTAGATGATGTCCAACTGGTCACCGTACTGGGCCTTGATCTTGCCAACATAGTCATTGGCGTCCGTCCAGAACATGAGGTCCTTGGAGCGGAAGCCAGCGATCAGGGTGACATGGTTGCCCCGACGCAAGTGTTCGCGCATGATCGGGTAGACCGGCGGCAGGCCAAGCCCACCGGCGGTGAAGACGACCGTCTGCCAATCGGGGACCTTTTCCATATGGGAGGGACGACCGAGCGGGCCGGCGATCCCTTCAAAACGCTCGCCAGCTTGCATCTGGTTGATCTCGATTGAGGAGACCCCCATCGCTTGGACCACCAAGACAATCCAGCCTTGCTCGGCATCCCAGTCGGCGAGGGTCAACGGGATCAGTTCACCATTCGGTTTGGCGTGAACGCGGACAAACTGCCCCGCCTGCGCGGTGGTGGCGATTGCCGGAGCGTGAACCTTGAACTCCACAATGCCGGGGCTCAGGTCACGGCGAGCCAGGATCACCGGTGCGGCTTGGGCTCGTTCGGTGAAAGCGAGAGCGCCAGCAACATCGCCGCCGCCGCGCTCGGCCATGATCTGGTTGGCCGCCGCCTGCCCGTCACCGGCCGCCATGATGGCAGTTGAGCCACCGCGAGCGGCGTCGCCACCGGTATACAGCCCATCGAGACTGGTCTGTTGGCTATCCTCGCGCAAGATGAAGGTGCCCCAGCGGGTGACATCGAGGCGCGGTTCCGACTCGCGGATGATCGGATTGGCGGTATTGCCGAGGGCCATGATCACCAGATCCGCTTCGACCGTCTCCGTCTGCCCGGTGGAGACCGGACGGCGGCGGCCGGAGTCATCCGGTTCGCCCAACTTCATAACGTCGACGATGGCGGTCGTCACGAAGCCGGTCTCATTGCCTAGGAACTCGATCGGCGAGCGCAGAAGGTTGAGTTCGATCCCTTCTTCTTCTGCGTGTTCCAGTTCCTCGACCCGGGCGGGCATTTCGGCTCTGGTACGGCGGTAGACGATCGTCACCTTGCCGCCGAGACGCCGGGCAGTACGAGCGGCGTCCATCGCCGTATTGCCGCCACCGATGATCAAGACTGTCCGTCCCTCAACGTAAGGTAGCGGTGTCTCATACTCGGGGTCGTTGGCTTGCATCAGGTTAACGCGGGTCAGGAACTCATTGGCGCTCATCACATTAAGCAGATGCTCACCGGGCACATTGAGGAATTGCGGCAACCCGGCCCCGGAGCCGATGAAGATCCGGGCGAACCCAGCATCAAGCAGATCCTGCAAAGAAGCGGTCTTGCCGACGACAAAGTTGGTGACGAACCGCCCCCCGAGGGCACGGATCTTCTCCACCACATCATCAATCAAGGAGTTCGGCAACCGGAACTCAGGAATTCCGAAGCGCAGCACCCCACCCAAATCATGGAAGGCCTCGAACACCGTCACCGGGAAACCGGCCCTGGCTAGCAGATAAGTGTTGATCAGGCCGGACGGCCCAGAGCCAACGATCGCCACCGGTGGCTTCTCGGCCACCACCCAGGGATCAGGGGTCCCTTCCAGACGAGCGAGCGCGGCGCCCGGATGGGCGGCCTTATCCCACTCGGGCAGGAACCACTCAATCTGACCGATCGACATCGGGCGCTTGTGGATACAAACCCCCTGGCACTGCAACTCTTGAGGGCAGACCCGTCCCGTGACATTGGGCAGGGGATTGGACTCCTCCAACATTGTTAGAGCCTCATCAAACTTGCCTAGGCCAATCAACTCAAACATCGTCGGGATGTGGACCTGAACCGGGCAGCCGCCCTTACGCTCAGACCGCCCGGCAACCAGTTGACCAATCTCACACGGCTTGTCGCCACACTGTTTGTCGCGCAGCGCCTCCAACCAGACGAACAACTCGACCTCGCGCAAGGAGTAGCCGAGATTGAGGTAGCCGAGGAAGCCCATGTTGACTAGGTCAAAGTCGGCGTTACGGTCCTCGGGTTCGCGGATATAGGGGCCCATCCCCTGTGCCGCTGGCCAGTCAGTCGACAGGCCAGCAAACATCGGGTAGCGCTTCGAAAGGTGAGTATCGACACCGCGTAGCCACAGCCGTTGGCGCCCGACTGGCAGTTGCCAGAGGAAGCGCATTAACACGCTTGAGGTGTCATCGCCAGCCAGCAAGATCTCCCAAGCCCGCTCCACAAAGGCCGCACTCAGCTCATTTCCCGGGGCGAACTCGGCGGCAATCGCCGCGATGCCTTCGCCTAGGATCAGATCACGGAAAGCGCGCGGATCAGCCTCTAGGCGTCGCGCCAATAGGGTTAGTTCCGAACTCAGATCGCTCATGAGATGATCTCCGCATCGCAAGTGTCCTTAACTCGCTGCATCAAGGCGGTGAGTTCCGGGGTTATGGTCAAGGAGTCTAGGGCCCCTGGCTTCATCCGCGAGACCTCCAGCGCTTCGCCATCGACGACGATCGTCGCCTGTTCGAAGATGGCCGGTAGCTCCTGATAGCAGGTCGCACAATTCGTACATTTCGGCAGGTCCGCCTCTGCTAGCCAGATCGGCCGGTCAGTCGCCGGGGTGGCAATCAACTCCGCCATCTGCGGTGGCACCACCGGCGCAGCGACCCCCACCACGGAAGCGGGGCCAAAGCTTGGCATCACCACCGAAGCCGGATCCTTAGCCGTGGCCAGACTAGCCAGCGCCCGAGCGATCTCATCAATCGCTTGCTCGCGGTCATCTTGGACGGAGTCCAACTCCTCGCGCAAGTTAGCTAGGGCCTTGGCGGCATCGGCGGCTTGCATCTTGGTCTCGCGCCCCGCTAGGAAGCGCAGGAGCTGCCAATACTGCTGACGATCCTCAACCAGATCGACGATCCCAGCCTTAACCGCGATCCGAACCAAAGCCCCATCGGCGTCGGTGGTCACGATATAGGCAGTCCGCCCGGCCCGGGCTTCCGCGGTCAGCTCCACATACTCCGCAATCGGCGTCGGGTTCGGCGCATCGGGAGCGAGGGGATAGAACTGCTTGGCGAACCGGATCTCCGAGTAAGCAAAGTCGGCCGGAGTGTAGGGAATGGACATCACCTTGGTCGCCCCATCAGCATCAACATACTTCAGATTCTGGGTCGCCCAGGGCTTGTCGAGCTCAGGGTTGCCTTCCAAGGAGAGGCGTTCAGCGATGGTCTTGCCCGCCCGGGGATCGTGGACGAACAAGGGCGCGATCCGCGAGCGAACCGCCAAGCGCGCCTGGGCATTCGACAGATCATCGGCAAAACCCTGCTCGAACCCGCAGGGGGTGTAGACCTGCAACAGGCCAGCCCCTTCCGGATAGGTAATGAAGCGCGACACCGCCGCCAGGTAATGAGCGTGGTAAGCGGTTGACAGACTGGCAGCGTAAACCCGCGGATGGAGGGCTGCGATGAGACCGAGTTCCTTGCGGCGTTCCTTCTTACCGGGATGGGTTGACCCATGCCGAGCGAGGTCGGAGTTTTGACCGGTGAAGGAGGCCGTCGAAGCCTGCCCACCAGTGTTCGAGTAAACCCCAGTGTCCAGAACCAGCATCTTCACCGGCGCGCCAGCCGTCAGCACCCGCGACAAGGCCCCAAAGCCAATATCAAAGGCCGCGCCATCACCAGAGATCGTCAGAACCAGCGGCAAGCCGGCGATTTCCTCATCAGTGAAGTCGCGCCAGGTCAAACGGGCCAAGGCTTTGTCGTCAACACCAGGGATAAAGGAGTCATTCAACTCCAAGTCGGCGATCCGGCGAGCCTGAACCTCTGCCACATACTTCGAAACCAGACCTTCGAAGATACCGATGGCGCTGGCTTGGGCATCCTGGAACAAGGAGTTGAACCAGGGATGATTGAACGGATTCGATGGGAAGGTTGAGCTGTAGACCGACGAGCAACCAGTCGAGTTGACGATTACGGTCGGCGAGGGACCTTGCCCGGTCGGCCCGGCTTCGTACGACCACAAGCTCGCTTCCAGTTGGGTGAGAGCGGCGTTGATCCGGGCTGCCCGATCACCGGTGACGGTCTGGGCCTTGTCGGTCAGCTTCTCGACTAGATCGGTCAACTCGGTGACCCGACTGGCGTATTTCTCTTGACCCAAGGACTGAGCCAAGGCCATCACCAGGTGGGTGGCGGTAACCTCGCCACATCCCCGACAGGCCCCATGGCCCCCGGCGAGTGCGAAGTAGTTATTGCGATCGAGTAGGACCCGCTTAGCATCGCCGCCCGGCTTGGCCGCACCAGCGGTCAAACGCTTAGGCGTGTTCGGTAGGTCAATCAAGCGGACGAAGGTGGACTCCATCGTCGCCATCCCGGACTCAGTCTGAACCACTGTGCTCAATGCCCCCGGCCCGCAGACCTCAACACATTGCAGACAGCCCGTACACTTCCAGGGATCGATCACCAGCGAGTAGAGCACGCCAGAGCCGGATTCTTGCTTTTCCGGAACATCAAAGAGCGAACGAATCCGACCGGTGGGGTAGGTCTCCAGTTCGGCGACCACTAGCTCTAGCGCCCCGTCGCTCAGCCCAGGCACCACGTCGGCGGCGAGCCGGACGGCTTCTGGAAGCGACTTCAAGGCCGTGTCAGCCACCAGCTTCTCGCGGACGGCTTGGCTTAGGGCGTCGAGGGCCCCCAATAGCGCCGCCTTGTCGATCTCCTCGACCGCCGCCACGCGGATCGCCCGACCGAGCAGGTCGGAGATCTCATGGGCTTGGGACGGAATCGCGGAATCCGGGCAGGCCAACGCGCATTCGAGACAAGCCGTACACTTCGTCAGATCAACGACCGGCACTTCGCGACGGAACAAGCCTTTGTTCTTGGCCGCACCAGTTCCATTCGGAATGAACAAACCAGTGCCCGGCAGGATCGGCGCCTGGCCAGCCCAGCCTTCCCGGAAGGGGCGGCCGAGCATATCGTCGAAGTAGGCCGGATCGTACATCCCTGTAGGCGTCGACCCCGTCGAAGGCACAAGGGCACCGGACAGAACCGGAATCTTCGCCCCACCAGTCTCGTCACTGGTGGCGAACTCCTCAGCGGTGTAATCAACCACCTTGGTCGCCCCAATCGCCTCAATGATCACATCGAGGTTGGCGTTAACGACGGCATCGCCTTGCGAGCCGAACTTCTTGACCAGCTCTTCGCGAACCTGGTCTTGGATCTGGCTGGGTTCACCCAAGTTCAGGCGATCAACATGCCCGATCATGGCGCCGATGAAAGCGATACCCATCATGCGGGTCTCCAAGGAGGCGGTCGGAGCGTGGGTCTTCGCCACGGCGAAGGCATCGATCACTAGGAAGCGAATCTGCTTGTCAGTAAGCTCTTGACGAGCCGCAGCGGGCAGAGAACGCCAGACTTCGAGTGGAGTCTCGGCGCTTTGCATGATGAAGGTTCCACCGTTGACTAGTCCGCGCAGCGGGCGTTCGTGGTGGAAGACCTTGTGGTCGGGCGAGATGACAACCTCGACCTCTTCTAGGCTGGCATTGGTGAACAGCACCGGCTCAGGAGACAAGGTGATATAGAAGTTGGTGGCCGCCCCGGACTTTTCCGAGCCATATTTCGGCGCTGACTTCGAGTGCATCTTGAGCATGCCAGCCAGCATGTCGGTGAGCAGTTTGCCGGTCGCGACCGTGCCATACCCACCAACCGAATGAAAGCGAATCCGCAGCGCCTCGGCCGGTAGCAGACCAGCCGGGTTCGGCCCGGTCGGCAGGGCCATCGCTTCGGTCTCCGGGTAAGCGGCCCGCAAGCGATCTTGGAGGCTTGCCAGAGTGTCTGTCGCCGGGTTCTTGACGAAGAACTGAGTGCCGACATAGATCAGCGGGGCTTTCGGGCCATCAACCATGTTCTGGACCACCGCGATCAGGTCGCGCGGCTGAACATCATGGGAACCGAGACCAAAGATCGCCGTTGTCAGCGTCAGGTCAGCAGCGCTGCGGCCAGCCTCAAAGAGGGCGCGCTTGACGGCAGTCGCCAGAGCGGTCTCTTCGGAGCGTTCCAGGATCGTCACCTGCTTGGCACCCGCTAGGGCGGCGACCAGTTCCTGGTTGGGGAAGGGGTTAAGCAGTTTGACGGAAACCACCGCCACCTTGATCCCTTGGCTTTCGAAGTACGGCAGAAGGGCCCGGCAGTCATCGGTGATGGACCCGAGTCCAACCAAGACCAACTCGGCGTCTTCGGGACCATACTTCTTTACCGGAGCATAATCGCGCCCGGTTAGCTCGGCATACTCCGCCATCGCCTGACGAACCAAGCTAGGCACGGCAGATGCGAAGTGGGTCCGGTGGTCAGCGGCCCCAGCTTGGAAGTCGGGTTGGTTTTGCACCCCGCCGGCCAAACCCGGGTTATCCTGATCGACAATCGCCGGCACGCGGGGACGCGTCCCCTTCTGCCAGGCTCCCTTCCAGGCTCGCCGCCATTGGGCGCGCAGCGACTCGGGGAGGTGGACCTCGGTCAGCGGTTCGAGGATGCCGTCATTGTCGGCTTCGACCGCTTCGGGGTTCTGGTTTAGGTGAACCCGCAAGGCCTCCAGGCCTTCTTCGGTGATCTGGTCTTGCCGGGCTTTCAGCCAGTTGGTTAGGTAGTCGACGCGTCCCTTGGCCCCAAACAACACCTCTTGAGCGACGGTTGGGCAGGGGATTCGTCCTGCCGGATCGCCGAGATAGTCTTTGAGGAGTTCCGGTTCCGGCAGCATGACTTCACTCATGACATGGCTGGTGGCGAACCCGTCCATGGCGTTGGCCACCGGGATCAGCGACAGCGCACTCGTACGATAGGCAATCGCCGCCAGGTCGGCGGCCTCCTGCGGATCGGAACCGAATAACACGGTGTAGCCGGTTGGGAGCAGGGCATAGACATCGTCATGTCCAGCCATTACATTAAGCGAGTGGCGGGTGACCACCCGGGCAGCCATCTGGAGGACGAAGCCACCGATCTTCTTCCCAGCGGTAACATAGTGGCCCTCCATCGCATAGAGGATGCCTTGCGAAGACGAAGCGTTGGAGACGTAGTTCCCACCGGTCATCGCGGCGGCTAGCGCCCCCGACTGAGCGGAATGCTCGCCCTCAGCCTCGACAAAGAATGGATGTTTACCCCAAACATTGAGCTGCCCGTCAGCTCGACTCGCTTCAAAGATTTCGGCTATCTCCGTTGACGGTGTGATGGGGTAGCCGATTACCCCGCCGCACACTTGACCCATCACGTAGGCAACGGCTCCATTGCCGTTGATTACTTCAGATATTCCTGGAAATTGAGGGTGCTCACGCATACCTTTCTCCTTTTCTGGCAGTCCCGATCTGCACGGATGTTATCAGGTCCTCGTTACAGTAAAGTGTGAGGCCCAAAAATCGGGCCTTAGAGCCCACATTCTCTTATTAACTTTACAGGCGTGCGGAAGGGTTAGCTCCTGAGATGGGAATTTATCAAGATTTATTGCCGCGCTCCGGCGCTTGACCAGCGGTGTTAAACTTGCCTCGATGATTAACGCGCGGCTACTGGTCAGTGGCGCCGAGTTCTTTTCACTTGAGGCGCCGATCAATCCCTATTACGACACCAAGGTGGTTCAACGCGCTCGAGCGCTCGAGGACCATCGTCAGATTCGAGCGGGGTTTGACGCCGCTGGTATTGAGGTGGTCACCGTGCCAGCACCGGCTGGGGCTCAGGACGGGGTTTATACCGCTAACTGGGCTTTAGTACGCGATGGCAGAGCCTTACTCTCCCGTTTACCGAATGCCCGTCAGATCGAGGAAGCCCACGCCGAGCGGGTCTTGACCGACCTCGGTATCACCGTTAGCCACATTCCTGAAGACTGGCATTTCTCTGGCCAGGGTGACGCCCTCGCGGCTGGTCGGTATCTGCTCGCCGGGCAAGGCTACCGTTCGGACCGGCGCGCCCAAAGGTTTGCCGCCGAGTTTTTCGATCTCGAGTTGGTTCAACTCCAAGCCCTCCCGGAACGCGACGCGGCTGGGCAGCCGGTTATTAACACTGCGAGCGGTTGGCCCGACTCTTTCTTCTACGATATTGATCTGGCGATCGCTGTCTTACGCCCAGACCTCATCGCTTATTGCCCGACGGCCCTTGACGAGGCCTCTTGCCGCCGCCTTGCCGACCTGGATTTGGAGCTGATTGAGGTCTCGGAAGCCGAAGCCACCAACGGTCTCGCCTGTAATCTGGTCTCGACGGGGGACACAGTGGTTATGAGTGCTAACGCTCCCGATCTCGCGGCGGAACTTCGTGCTAGAGACTTCCGGGTTATCACCCCACGCGTCGAAGAGCTAACCCGCGGCGGCGGTTTCATCCGCTGTGTCTCGCTTACCCTTGATTAAGGTCGCCCCTCGATTACGGTCGCTCGGGATCAGTCCTCGGCCATCGTCACTTCGATGCCACCCATGACCACCGCGGCGAGGTTATACAGGAAGGCAAAGACCGTGGCCAATGCCGTCATGATCACCACGTTGACCGCCCCAATCAGGGCCGCAAAAGCCGTGGCTCGCGTGGTATTAATTAGCTCCTTAATATTGAAGCTACCCGCTGTTTCGGGAGAGGCGAAGACCTGGGCGATGCCGGTGTTGATGGCGTCATAGAGGTCGGTCGCTTCGAGGATGGTGAAGATGATCCAGATGGAGACGATGAGCATGATCCAGGCGGCCACTGAGAAGAGCAAAGCGATCTTCATCACCGACCAAGGGTCAACCCGGGAGACCCGCAAGCGGGCGCGCCGGGTGTTCTTGCCCGGCTTCGGGCGCGGCGTGGTCGCCGGCTTCGGCGTTGACGGCTTGGGGGTTGACACCCGGGATTCTGCTGCCATCACTGGCGCGGCCATCGCCTGGGTGGCGAGGGGATCGGCACCTAGTGGGGCGGCAGGGGAGTCGAACTGAGCCGGGGTTTGGATCTCCCCTGGGTCCTTGGGGCCGCTCGTCATCCGCTTGACTCGATTCTTCAGGCTCTGGGCAATGTTCACCCCAACGCCTGGATCTGAGTCTTTCGCATCAGCGCTCGCAGGATCAAAGTTGTCTATCATCGCCGTTCTCCTGTCATCGATTCCAACCTCGTTACGCCCCGTGCCCCCCATACCTGTGGATAAGTGTTGGCGCGCGGTGCCGCATAAGACTTTACCCGATCCGGGCCGTTTCGTAACATTCCCGTCCAGTTCTAAGGTCAATCTCCCCTGCGGGGTCTATCGCCCTAGGCAAGGTGTTGG
>JAIRKB010000306.1 GCA_031260385.1 Propionibacteriaceae bacterium
CGATCTGCTTCTCAGCCCCGCGCGTCCAGACGATGGCGTGGCCTTGGGGGACGAGGAAGTTGCGACCGTAACCGGCGCGGACGTCAACGATATCGCCGGCGACGCCGAGCTTATCAATAGTCGTAGTGAGAATGAGTTTCATCTCGCGCCTCCTTTAGCGGCCAGAGCTGGCGTAGGGCAGCAGAGCGACCTCACGGGCGTTCTTGACCGCCTGGGCGATCTTGCGCTGATCTTGGACAGTCAAGCCCGTGACGCGGCGGGAACGGATCTTGCCGCGATCGGAGATGAACTTGCGCAGCAGCGCAACGTCCTTATAGTCGACCGGCCCGATGTGAATCGTCTTCACCGGGATGATCTTCTTCTTCATAATTGGCTTACGTTGGGCCATTGTGGTGCTCCCTTTCATGAGCCCGACTCTCGTCGGAATGGCGGGCGGGAAGTTCCTGCCCTTTTGTCAGCGGCTGCGACCGCTGGCGAGGGCGAGGGGGTCGCCCCCCTCTCGGTTAGTTGGTGCCAGCGGCCTCAACCGCTGACTGGTTTTGTCAGCGGCCAAGGCCGCTGACGCGGGGGTGAGGGGGTCGCCCCCCTCTCGGTTTATGCTGTCCAGATCAGAACGGGGGTTCGTCGGACTGGGCGGAGGCCCAAGGATCGGCGGCTGGCGCCGATGGTTCTACTGGCGGGGCCGATGACCAACCAGCCGAACCGGATTGGAAGTTACCCGAAGATGGGTTACGTGACACCTTGGCGGTGGCGTAACGCAGTGCTGGGCCGACCTCGTCGACCTCGACTTCGAATACCGTACGTTTTTCGCCGGACTGCGTCTCGTACGACCGGGCCTTTAGACGGCCTTGGACAATGACACGCATACCCTTGCTCAGCGACTCGGCAACATTCTCTGCTACCTGACGCCAGACCGAGCAGTTAAGGAACATCGCATCGCCGTCTTTCCATTCGTTCGTTGTCCGATCGAAGGTCCGCGGCGTCGATGCGACGGTGAAGTTGGCGACGGGTGCGCCGGAGGCGGTAAACCGCAACTCGGGATCGCCGGTTAGGTTCCCGATGATCGTAATGATTGTCTCACCTGCCATGATTGTCCTATCTCATTGAAGTGATTTGGGGGATGCCACTAGGGTTCAGTCGGCTTCTGGCCGGAAAACCTTAGCCCTTAGCACCTTTTCATCAATGCTTAGACGACGGTCGAGTTCCTTGACAATCGCCGGTTCGGCCTCAAGATTGACGACAACATAGGTCCCTTCGGCCTTCTTCTTGATCTCGTAGGCAAACCGCCGACGACCCATGATGTCAATATTGGTTACTACACCGCCCCCCGCAGTAACCGGGACTAGATGATTATCAATGACGCCTTGAACCTGGCGGTCATCTACCTCAGGATCGAGGATGATCATAATCTCATAATTACGCATTCGCGCTTTCTCCTCTGGACTATCGGCCACGGGAAGGTCCCGTAGCAGGAGAGATAGGCACAGTCACCTATGCCAACGGGTTATATTATCTTACGAGGGGGTCTAGTGCATAACCAGAGGGTTGCGGCCTATCTAAACCAGTCGTCAGGAGGACCATCACCCGCGTCGTTAGGAGCCGGTAGCGGGGAAGTCGTACGACTAGAACCCTGGAAATCCATCACGACAGTCTCATCGTCGTCTTCAACCCCAAAGTCCGTGCCAAACCCTCGGCGTTCACCGCCCGCTAACCGTCGCCGATCATTAGCGATAATCCCTAGAACCACTAAGGCCGCCAACCCCACCGCCGCGACGATCATGAAGACCACTTCAACAAGGACCATACTCGAGGTGTCGATCTCGATCGGCTCCCCAGTGGCCTCATCAGTCGCCTCCCCGGTTGGTGCCGTTGTCGTGGCCGTTGCCGGACCGCTGGGAGTCCGCGGCCCCGAAGGTGTCGGGGTGGGGGTCGGGGTCGGCGTCGTCACCGCTGCTGAGATCTTCTTGGTGACCGGTTCATACTGACTGCTACCCGCAAAGGTCACCGTCACCTCAAACTTGGTCGGAGGAGGAGTTTTGGTGGGTAGTTTCAACACGACAGCGAAAGATCCATCAGCCACCGTGACCGCCGTCTTAGTCTCAAGGTCACCGTAATCGCTGCTCAGGGTCATCGTGGCGCCGGCAATCGCCGTCCACTCTGCCGTCCGCAGGATCCCGGTGATCGTAACTTGAGAGCCCATCAGACCGACCGCTGGCTCAACTGACAACTCCAATAAGGGGGTCTCTTTTTTCTGCTGGATGGTCACTGGTTTCGAGGCGTTCGCCCCGTTGTAGTCGGAGTTTCCCACCCAAAAAGCCGTACAGGTATACGCCCCAGGAGCAGGCAGGGGGAAGGAATGCTCAAACCACCCGGCATCATCGGATGAAACTGGCTGCGTCGTGCCAGCGAAGGAGACCGTCAAGTTCAGCCCCACCACTGGATCCCCCCAGGCATCGACAACCTGACCGCTGACATGGAGCTGGGTAGTGTCAGGGGTGCAATCGAGCGTCAGCATCACCGGTTGGGCGGCCATCGCTTGCGGGTGACCGATCACGCTAAGGGCAACCGTAAACAATGCGAAGACCGCAAACCGGGCCAGGTTCGCTACCCCTTGGCGCATCGTTGCCTCCCTGTTCGAGTTCATGGATCGGCTATCGCCGCTGTCCTAGAGCCACTAAAGTTAGTTCATGAACATCGTCGATGCCACCAATACGTCCGCTTGGAATCAGCTAGCCGAGCTCAGTCACTGTTTTAACCCCGACCTGCGGGGCTGGTTTGCTTCCGACACCAATCGTGCCCTAGCGATGACCCTGTCTGCTGCCGATCTCCACGTCGATCTATCCAAGAACCTTACCACGCCCGCGATCATGAAAGCTCTGATCAGTCTGGCTTGTGAGCTTGACCTGACGAAACGCCGCGATGCGATGTTCGCCGGTGAGCGGATCAACATCACCGAAGATCGGGCCGTGCTTCATACCGCTCTGCGCCGTCCTCGGGGCGACCAGTTAGTGGTCGACGGGGTTGACGTGGTCACCGAGGTTCACGCGGTTTTGGATCGGGTCTATGATTTCGCGCGCCAGGTTCGGGGCGGGAAATGGCATGGTGCTTCTGGCAAACGTATCCACACTGTGGTCAACATTGGCATCGGTGGTTCCGATCTCGGCCCCGCAATGGTGTACGAAGCGCTGCGGCCCTATGCCAGTCAGGGGCTCGAGTGTCGTTTCGTGTCCAATATCGACCCCAGTGATCTAGCGGAAAAGACCCGCGATCTCGACCCGGAACGGACCCTTTTCATCGTTGCCTCCAAGACTTTCACCACCCTGGAGACTCTTACCAACGCTCGCTTGGCTCGCCAATGGCTCTGGGACGGCTTGGCCGCCAAAGGGGTGATCGGGGCCTCTGAAGACAGTCGGGCGGGCGCGGTCGCCAAGCATTTTGTGGCCGTTTCAACGGCCCTCGACAAGGTTGCGGAGTTCGGCATTGATCCGGCTAATGCCTTCGGTTTCTGGGATTGGGTCGGCGGGCGTTACTCGGTTGGTTCCGCCGTTGGCACCGCCCTAGCCGTCGCCTTCGGCCCCGAGGTCTTCGCTGAGTTCCTCGCTGGGATGCACGCCCTCGACCGCCACTTCCAGAAAGCTCCCCTGAGCCACAACCTGCCGGTCGTCATGGGTTTACTAGGGGTCTGGTATCGCGACTTCCTCGGCCTAACCAGCCACGCCGTACTGCCGTACACCCAATATCTGCACCGGTTCGCCGCCTATCTCCAGCAGCTGACGATGGAGTCGAACGGCAAGCGGGTCGGTCTCGATGGCCGGCGGGTGCCGATGGATACCGGCGAGATCTACTGGGGTGAGCCAGGCACCAACGGGCAACACGCGTTCTATCAGCTCCTCCATCAGGGGACCCAGATCATCCCGGCCGACTTCATCGGAGTCGCCATGCCCACCCATCCCAGTAAGGATGGTGAAGTCGATGTCCACGAGCTACTGCTCGCCAACTGTTTCGCCCAAACCAAGGCCCTCGCTTTCGGCAAGACTGAAGCCGAGGTACGAGCGGAAGGCACCCCGGATTGGCTGGTTCCCCACCGGGTCTTCCCCGGCAACCGCCCTTCAACCACCATCCTCGCTCCCGCGTTAACGCCGAGCGTCGTCGGTCAACTGATCGCCTTGTATGAACACATCACCTTCGTCCAAGGGGTCATCTGGGGAATCAACCCCTTCGATCAATGGGGAGTCGAACTCGGCAAGCAACTGGCCCTCCAGATCGCCCCCGCAATCCAAGGGGACCAGGCGGCCTATGTCGCCCAAGACCCCTCGACCCAAGGCTTGATCGCCTACTATCGCAACGCCCGTTATCAGTAAAGCAGCGATGAGTCGGTGGATCAGGGGTAACTCAGCCGGCGAACTCGGCGGGGTGGAAGGCTTGGCGGTTGTTGCAGTCGAGGGCGTCGATGGCGGCAATATCAGCGGCGGTGAGGCTGAGGTCTTTTGCGGCGAGGTTTTCTTTGATCCGCGCTGGGGTGACGGACTTGGGGATGGCGACGTAGCCTTTGGCGAGGTGCCAGGCGATGACGACTTGGGCGGCGGTGGCCTCTAGGCGGCTAGCGATTTCTCGCACGGTGGGGTTGGTGAGGTCATCACCGTTGCCGAGGGGGCGGTAGCACTGGGTGAGGATACCGCGCTCCGCGTTGGCGTCGGCGACCTCACGATTGGCGAAGGTGGGGTGGAGTTCGACCTGGTTGATAGCGGGGACCACTCCAGAGGGGGCGATGGCTTCGAGGTGTTCGACCAGGAAATTGGAGACGCCGATCGAGCGGGTTAGACCGCGCTCGCGCAGCTTGATCAGGCCTTCCCAGGCTTGAGGATAGAGGCCGAGGGCGGGGACTGGCCAGTGAATTAGGTAGAGGTCGACCCAGTCCAAGCCGAGGCGCTTTAGGGAGGCTTCGAGGGCGGGCTCCGGATCTTGGTGGTGGTTGTGCCAGAGCTTGGTGGTGATGAAGATTTCGCTGCGGTCGAGGCCGGACTGGGCGATCGCCTGACCAACGCCGTCTTCGTTGTAGTAGAGCCGGGCGGTGTCGATGTGGCGGTAACCAGCGGTGAAAGCTTGGGTGACCAGGGCGCAGGCCTCCTCGTCGGTGACTCGCCAGGTTCCGTAGCCTAGCGCCGGGATGGTCAGCCCATCATTCATCGTCAAATTGGTCATCGTACCCTCCTGTTCGAACAGATAATTCAGTCTAACGGCTATTCGTCGAAAAAATGTCCGAGCGAGATGGCACAGTGGACCTATGGACGAAATCACGTGGATTATCTTGGCCCTAGCGGGAGGGATTGCCTTGGGCTGGCTGGCCTGTTATCTGGTGAGCGGGGCGCGAAAATCAGCCTTAGCGGAGCGGGGGCGGGCCGATATTGCCGAGGCGCGCAGTGAGGCCGCGACGGCGCGAGCCGAGGCGGCGAGTAGTCGCGCGGAGATGGCGCGCTGGGAGACCGAGATTGAACGGGCTCGCGTTGAGGGGGCGGAAGCGCGCTCGAAGGTCGCCGAGATTGGGGCCTTATTAGCGCGCCAGGAGGGGCTGATCTTGAAGGTGGAGGTCGAACGCGACGCTGCCTTGGAACAAGCCGAGCAGTTACGTGTCGACCGCGAGACGATGCTCAACTCCTATAAGTCCTTGTCAACCGAGGCTTTGGATCGGCAGGCCAAGGTGGCGGACGAGACGGCGGCCCAGCGGTTGGCGGCGACCGATCAGTTGATGTCACCGGTTCGTCAAGGGTTGGAGAAGTTGGATGCCCGGCTGACCGAGATTGAGAAGGAACGCTCGGCGATGGCGGCCCAGATGACCAACGAGGTTCGCTCGGTCAAGCTGACTGGGGAACAATTGCGTCGGGAAACCGCCGCTTTGGCGACCGCGTTGCGCAAGCCAACGGTGCGTGGGGCTTGGGGTGAGATCCAGTTGAAGCGGGTGGTCGAGGTCGCGGGAATGGTCGAACACTGTGACTTTGTCACCCAGGAATCCTCCACCACCGATGAGCGAGCGATTCGCCCCGATCTAAAGGTCCATCTAGCCGGGGGCAAGTTTGTCTATGTTGACGCGAAGACTCCTTTGGAGGGTTTCCTCGATGCCGAGGAAACCGACTCCGAGTCGGAGCGAGCGAAGTTTCTCGCCGTCTTTGCCCGCCGGGTGCGAACCCATGTCGACCAGTTGGCGTCCAAGGCTTATTGGAAGGCTGACTCTGGAACCCCCGAGTTCGTCATCTTATTCCTGCCGAGCGAGGCGCTGCTCGCCACCGCCCTTGACCAGGCCCCCGATCTCGTGGAATATGCGGCGGGCCGAAATGTCATCTTAGCGACGCCGATGATGTTGATTGCCACCCTGCGAGCGATCGCCTATGCCTGGTCGCAGGAGGTCTTAGCGGCCTCAGCGAAAGAGATCAGTCAACTGGGTCGGGAACTCTATGACCGCTTGGGCAAGATGGGGGCGCGCTTTGATCGTTTGGGGCGGTCCTTGGATGCCTCAGTGCGGACCTACAACGAAGCTATCGGCTCCCTGGAGGGCCGGGTCATGGTGGCGGCGCGGCGTTTTAGAGACCTGAAGGTCTCGGAGGAAGAGTTGACGGAACTATCGGGGGTTACTCAGCCGATTCGCCTGATCTCCGCCCCGGAACTAGTGGCCGACGCCGCCGAGATTCCGGCGCTAATCGGGCGTTCCTTGGCGTCCGTCGCCGACCCGATAACTGAACCAATTGAAGTCGCGGGGTAACCAATGGCCATGAAGTCGAGTCCCGACCACCCCGTACCACTGCGGGAGATGGCGGCGGCGGTGCGCGGCTGGGTAGAGCGCTTAGGTCAGATCTGGGTGTCAGCCCAGATCATCGAACTGAACCGCAAAACCGGGGCGACCCACTTTCTGACCTTGCGCGATGCTTCCGAAGAGGTCTCGGTCGCGGTCACCTTGTCAACGGCAGTGCTCGATGCCGCTGGCCCGGTTAGCGTCGGGATGGCGGTGACCGCCCAACTGAAACCAACCGTCTGGCTGAAGTCCGGTCGTCTGAGTTACGAGTGCTCCGATCTGCGACCGACCGGTGAAGGGCAGTTACTGGCCCAGATCGAGCATCTCAAGCGTTTGCTTCATGCCGAAGGGCTGTTTAGCCCGGCAATCAAACGGCCGCTGCCGGTTCTGCCGCGCCGGATTGGTTTGATTACCGGGCAAGGTTCGGCCGCCGAGCGCGATGTGGTGGTCAATGTCCGGCGTCGCTGGCCGGCTGCCCAGTTCCAGACCCGCTATTGCCTGATGCAAGGTCCCTCTTGTGCTGGGCAGATTATCGAAGCGATCGGCGAGCTTGACGCTGACGATGAGGTTCAGGTGATCGTGATCGCCCGCGGTGGTGGCTCAGTTGAGGATCTGCTGCCATTCTCCGACGAGTCGCTGGCGCGGGCCGTTGCCCAAGCGCGGACGCCGATCGTCTCGGCGATCGGCCATGAGGTTGATACGCCAATCCTTGACCTGGTGGCTGATCTGCGCGCTTCCACCCCTACCGACGCCGCCAAACGGATAGTGCCA
>JAIRKB010000032.1 GCA_031260385.1 Propionibacteriaceae bacterium
GGTCCGTCTCGTCCGGGGGTTGCGCCCCAACTCAGTCTTGCTGGTGACCAACCGTCACCGTCAACTATCCGATAATCTTCGGGCCATTGAGCAGGCGCTAGCCGCCGATTCGACCTTCGAGGTCAGACAATGTCTGCTCAACACTCGTCCCCGGCCGCGACTGGTTCGGCTCGTCGAGGAGTGGCGTCTCATCGCCACAATGGCTTGGACCGAATACACCGTCATCGACGACTATCTCTCGGCTGTTTACTCGATCCGATTGCGCCCCGGGGCCCACCTAGTTCAGGTCTGGCATGGGGCGGGTGCTTTCAAACGGGTTGGGTTCTCGCGCCGTCGTCGCACCGGCGGGCCGGCGCCAACCTCGCTCGCCCACCGGAACTACACCGCCGTCGCCGTCAGTGGGACCACCGTTCGCGAGAACTATGCCGAAGCTTTTGGGGTCAGTCTCGATCGGGTGTACGCCACGGGCACCCCTAGGACGGATCGGTTCTTTGATCGCGATCAACAAGCGCAGTTGCGGGCGGAACTCTACGCCAAACTACCCTTCCTGGTTGACCGGCGGGTGATTATCTTCGCACCGACCTTCCGGGGTAAGGGTAAGGCTTCCGCCCATTACCCCGCTGATTTCCTTGACCTAGCGGCGCTCGGCGCGAGCTTGAGTCCGGACGATGTCGTACTGATAAAAATGCATCCTTTTGTGAAGCAAACCCCGACGATCCCGGCCCAGTATTCGACCCAGATCTTCGATGTCAGCGAGATCCCGGAACTGACTGACCTGCTGTTGGTCTGCGATCTGCTCATCACCGATTACTCTTCGGTGATCTTCGATTATGCCCTCTTGGAGCGCCCGATCCTGTTCTATGTGCCGGACCTGGCGGCCTACAAGTCGGGGCGGGGTCTCTATTATGACTTCGACGATTATGCCTACGGGCCGGTTGTAGCGGACTTCGCTTCCCTGGTGGCTGCCCTGGATAGTGTCGAGGTTGATCAGGCCAAGGTCCGCCAGTTCCGGGAGCGTTTTTTGGATCGCTGTGATGGTCAGGCGACGCGGCGGTTCATCGAGACGATCCTTACCCCCGGCTCGCCTTCCATCCAGCAGGAGAGCGGAGTCGCAACATGAGGTCAATTAGCTTATCCCCCAAAGTGGTGGTGCAACGCTTCGTACTCCAGATCGCCGTTGGGATCGCTAATGGGGTGTACGCGATCATCAAGTGCCTGCCGGTTCGCAACAAGGTCACCTTCATCACTTGGAACTCCAATAGCCCGAGCCTTGACTACCGCATCCTGATGAGCCGTCTGCGGCAGACCCCCAAACCACCGAAGGTGGTGGCCTTGTGCCGGGAGCTGAGCGGCGGGATCTCCGCTCAGTGGCGCTATGGCTTCCATCTGCTCCACCAGATGTACCAATTGGCAACCTCGAAGGTGGTGGTTCTGGACTCCTATAGTGTGCTGGCCTCCGTCCTCCATCACCGTCCGGAGTTGCGGGTGGTCCAGATTTGGCATGCCCTCGGGGCCTTCAAGAAGTTCGGCTGGTCGATCGTCGACAAGTCGGAAGGGTGGTCGGCCCAGAGCAATATCCCGTCGCGAACCTTGGCGCGGCTACTGCGGATGCACGCTGGTTACACCCACGCGGCGGTCAGTTATTCGGGGGCGGTCCCCCACTTTGCCGAAGCCTTCCGCTGCCAGCCCAATATCCTTCGGGTCGCCTGGTTGCCGCGAGTCACCTTCCTGCGCGACGAGGCGGCGATGGCGAAACTGCGCGCCCAGATCCTCAGCGCTCATCCGGAGCTCGGGCAAGGACGGGTGGTGCTCTATGCCCCGACGATTCGGCGGTCCCCCGGCACGGGGGCTTATGTTGATTCGCTGATCGAGTCGCTGGCCTGCGAAGACTGGAACCTCGTCGTCAAGCTTCATCCCGTACGCGGGGAAATGGACGAACCAACCTTCCCCGATCACTCGGTGGCGGTGCCCGACTTCTCGGCCCTCGAACTGCTCGCCATCGCCGACGCCGTCGTGACCGACTATTCTGCGATCGTCTATGAGGCTTATCTGTGCGGGGTGCCGGTCTACTTCCACGCCCACGACATCAACGATTACACCCAGGCCTGCGGGTTCTACACCGATCCGCAACAGTTCCCGTCGAAGATCTACCCGACGACTGATGAGTTGATTGAAGGCCTGCGTTTAGGGGTGTACGATTCGGCAGCGATGGAGCGGTTCGTCGAGGTTTTCGTTGAGGATTCCGACCAGCGCATCGACATCCTAGAGCTGATTGATCCGAAGGCGAACCCCGAGCCGGGCCTAGTATACGACCCATTCGCCCGCTCCCCGCGGTACCAACTCAATCCACGTTGAGCCTGGTACGAGCACGAGGGGTTCGCCCGTACTATCGAGGAACTGCCAGGGTGCAGTCGCTGACTCCTTAATCCAGGTAATCTCCGCGACCATCTGGCCGGAGGCCACCAGCCCTCGCCCCTGACCGGTAACGATCGCTGCCTTGTAGGGCTGGCCATCGGGGCCGGTCAAGCCGGTATCGCGCACCTCGACTTCAATGGTGATGACATTCACCGCTGACAGTTGGCCACCGCCATAGCGTAAGGCGGGCGCCTCACCCTCGAAACGCAGCCACTTGCCGAACGCCGCCTCCCACTGCCACATCGGCGTGGCGTCGGGCCCAAAGATCACCATGACATTGTTTGCCATAGTGCCTTTGTTCTGGGCCGTACTCCCATCATTGCGGTTGTCCACCGCGCAGAAGGCTGGCGGCAAGCCCTGATGGTTAGGATCAGCGCGCGACACCAGGACTTTGGGATCGCCGGCAATCTGGGGCGATGACCAGCCGGTCACCTCCGTAAAACCATCGTTGCCCTGATTATTGGCTAACAGCTGTAAGCCGCTCGACCGGGTTTGCTGGACGAAATCTGGCAACCCCGTCGAGAAAGCGATCAGCCCGGAAGTCCACCCCGCTAGGGCACCATCGATCGAGGATAAGGTATGGATCGGCGCCAACTGGATCGGCAGGTTTGAATGGTAGATCGCGAGAAACTCGGTCGTTCCCGACCCATTGAGATACTCGAAGACGATATCGGCCTCGTGGAGGCCGTCGGATGGGCGTAAGTCCGGGTCGTTAGTGATCTTCGCCGCTAGGGCGGGACGCGAACTGACCTCGCCAATCACTCCGGTCAACGGCCACTGATCTGGTAGGTCGGTCGGAGTCGGATCGCCCTGATCCGGTCCGGTGATCGATCCAGGCAGGAAGCGGTCCAGAAAGCCTAGATAGTAGGCGACCCCGCCACCGCCAGCGATCAACACCAGCGCCAGAATTATCACTAAAAGCCTGCGGCCACCTTTGGCCTTGGGCGCGGGCATCGCCCGCCGCGGATGCGATTCTGTCACAATCTGGATCCTCTTTCCGCCTTGAAACCGACCACTAAGCCAGCATAGCACCCGAGTTGATTCGGTGGATCAGGTCTGGTGCTAGCACGGTGATTGCTCATAGCCAAGTCCAGTTGCTGCACGGTTTGTCAAATCTAATACACAATTTATGTCATATTTTCTTGCGGACAAATCTGTACTCTGCCTGATTCCGTGTAAAATAGTACGCGGGGGTGATGAGCAAGTTAGGGGGACTAGCAGAAACGGATGGTCAACATAATGAACAACACAGATATTGAAGTAACGGTGGGTTCGATTCCGGGGCGGAAGGCGATGTTATTGAGGCTTGATCCTTCAGTGCATCAGGCTCTGGCTGAGTGGGCTGAGGAAGATTCCCGCAGCCTGAACTCACATATCGAACTCCTACTTCGCGATGACTTGGCTGGGGCGAATCGTCTCCCTGAGAACGTCCAGCCTTTGCGTCGTCCGGGTCGGCCGCCTCTCACCTCATACAAGTGAGAAACCGACACTAGTTACTTTAGAACGAGTGGGCACAGCTCAGTTCCTGTGCCCACTCGTTTTTCTGTTTTCTAGGTCGCTAGACTGAGCCGGTGACTAAGCTCTCCTGGTTTGACCGGCTTCTCGCT
>JAIRKB010000037.1 GCA_031260385.1 Propionibacteriaceae bacterium
AACGCCCCCTGCCCCACCGGCACCCTCCGCTTCCCCCTCCCAGTTCGGCCTCCCAGCACCACAGCCTCAACAAAGCGGCCCCCTGCCGCCCCAGGCCCCGCCTGCTCCCGTCCCGGCACCCTACGCCTACCAGTACGGCTACCAGCCCTGACGCCACAAGCCCAGGCCAAGGTGTCCCTACCAGCCCAGAAACCGCATCCCTATCCACCTGAGTCGCTGCAGCGACGAGATGGCCACCAAGGGGTGGGTACGGTTGCCCTGGGTGGGCTGACGCGTCAGGAGTCGAGGTAGCGCAACACAGCCAGGACGCGGCGATGGTCAGCGGCGTCTGGTTCTAGGTCTAGCTTGGTGAAGATCGAGGCCTCGAGGTCTGGTTCCTTCGGGACCGGCTTGCGCCCGAAGACCATCCAACTCAGCGTCACACCCGCCGCGACCACCAGCAAGGTGATCACCCCGATCCAAGTAATATGCGGCAGCCAGGAGGCTGGCTCCGGACCGTACCCTAGGAGCGGTGAGTGCAGCCAGGCGCCGATCCAGCCGTTGAGAACCATGCCGCCGATGAAGGATCCGATCGCTAGCAAGACCAGCGGAATCCACATCACGGCTGGTGACTCGTGAGGATGTTGCTTCTTGCCCAACACCCAACGGGAATCACCGAAGAAGGTCATCAACATCAGGCGGGTCATATAGAAGGCAGTCACCCCAGCGCCGATCAGGGCGAGAATCCCCAAGACCGGCTGGGCGTGGAAGGCCGCTTCGATAATGTGATCCTTCGAATAGAACCCGGCGAAGAAGGGGAAGCCGATGATCGCCAGATAACCGATACCGAAGGTTACAAAGGTGATCGGCAAGGCCTTCCGCAAGGCCCCATAATGGCGCATATTGACGTCGTCGTTCATCCCGTGCATCACCGAGCCAGCGCCAAGGAACATATTGGCCTTGAAGAAACCGTGGGTGAGCAGGTGGAAGATCGCGAAAGCGTAACCGGCTGGACCGATGCCAGCGGCCAGGATCATATAGCCGATCTGCGACATCGTCGAGCCGGCGAGGACCTTCTTGATGTCGTCTTTGGCGCAACCGATCCAGGCTCCGATCAGCAAGGTGACCGTGCCTACGATGGCGACTGCCAACTGGGCGGTCGGGCTGGCCTCGAAGATCGCTGCCGAGCGTACGATCAAGTAGACCCCAGCGGTCACCATCGTCGCCGCGTGGATTAAGGCCGAGACCGGGGTCGGGCCCTCCATGGCGTCGAGCAACCAACCTTGGAGCGGAAATTGGGCCGACTTGCCGCAGGCCGCCAGCAGGAGCATGAACCCGATGAAGGTCGCCCAGCCGCCCGGGATCTCGCCCGCGGCCGAGTTGACGACACTGAACCGCGTCGACGAACACAAGGCTAGGAGCGCAAAACTAGCGGCCAGCAGACCGAGGTCGCCGACCCGGTTCATGACGAAGGCCTTCACGCCCGCTGCCGCCGCTGTCGGCCTAACCTGCCAGAAGGAGATTAGGAGGTATGAAGCCAGACCGACCCCCTCCCAACCGATGAAGAGCACGAGGTAGTTGTCAGCCAAGACCAGGATCAGCATGGCAGCGATGAAGAGGTTGAGGTAAGCGAAGAACCGGCGCTTATTAACGTCTTTCGCCATGTAACCAATCGAATAGATGTGGATGATCGAACCCACCCCAGTGATCAGCAACACGAATAGGATCGACAGCGGATCAATCAACATCGAGACGTTGATCTCCCAGGCCCCGACCGTAAACCAGGTGTAAAGGGGCACGGTAGTCGCCTTCATCGGCATCCCGAGCATCGTGATGAAGTAAGACAGCGCTAGGCCGAAAGAGGCCAACGGCGCTAGGGTCGCTAGCCAGTGACCGAAACGGTTCGTGATCTTGCCAGCGATCAACAGCAAGGCGGCCATGCCGCCCGGGATCGCTACCAGCAGCCAGGCGTACTCGAAAAGGTCTGTGGCGCGCAGGGTTATATCAAGCAACATTTCTTAGCCCTTCATCACAATCTCTTCATCGACCGAGGTCGTCCGCCGCGCTCGGTAGATCATCACAATGATCGACAATCCGATCACCACCTCCGCTGCTGCTACAACCATGACGAAGAAAGCCGCCATTTGACCGTCCAGAATCCCGTGGTGAGATGAGAAAGCGACGAAGAGTAGGTTGGCAGCGTTGAGCATCAGTTCGATGCACATGAAGATCACCAAGGCGTTACGGCGTACCATAAAGCCGACCAAACCGATCGTGAACAAGATCACCGCCAGCACGGCGTAAAGACTAGTCATTGGTCTTCTCCTGTCCTAGGTCGGTTTCAATCTCGTAGGTGTCGCCCCCCTCGAGCGCCCAGAGGACATCGTCGTGAGCGGCCATCAACTCGTCGACACTCGGCAAGGCGACCCGGCTAGCCAAGACCTCGGACACCGAACTGGGGGCCACCGTTCCATCGGGAAGCAAGGCCGGGGTGGCGATCGAGTTATGCCGGGCAAAGACACCGGAGTTTGGCTTCGGGCCCGGGTGGGTGCCCAGACGTATGAAAGCTTCTAGCCGAGCAGCGGCTCGTTCGGTCTGCCCCGGCTTCTTCTTCAGCTGCTCGGGGTGGGCGAGGACCATCGCCGCTACCGCTGCGGTGATCAGGAGCGCCGCTGTGGCCTCGAAGGCGATGACGTAGCGGGAGAACAATAGCCCGGCGAGCCCTTGGATATTGTTGGCATTGCCATCAATGCCAATCGGCGTGCCGGTTACCCCTTGAAGTACGGCGAAGACTAGCAAGGCCAGCACCCCAACCCCGGCTAGGCCAACCGCTAGGCGGTGACCCTTAACCACCTCGCCGAGGCTATCCTGGGCCGAGACCCCAACCAACATGATGACGAAGAGGAAGAGCATCAGGATGGCGCCGGTGTAAACGATGATCTGAACCGCGAAGAGATACGGCGCGCCCAGACTGGCGTAGATCACCGCCAGCGAGATCATCACTAGGGCGAGACTGAGGGCGCAATGTACGGACTTCTTGAAGGTGACTAGCCCAATCGCGCCTAAGATCGCCAGCACCGCACACACCCAGAAGGTAATTTCGACCCCTGTGATCGCGATTTCGAGAATCATGATTGATCCTCCTTCTCATTCGATTCGACCTTATCCGCCTTGGGCAGGACGACGCGGATATCGGCCCCCGTGGAAGGCAGACCCCGGTAGTATTCCCGCTCCTCACCCAAACGTCGGGGATGGGGCGGGGCCTCCATACCCTCTAGTAGGTCAGCTAGCAGTTCATCTTTGGTGTAGATCAGGCTCAACCGTGACCGATCGGCGAGCTTGAACTCATTGGTCATCGTCAGGGCGCGGGTCGGACAGGCTTCGATACATAACCCGCAGAAGATACAGCGCAGATAGTTGATCTGGTAAACCTTGCCGTAACGATCGGCCGGTGAGTAGCGTTCGGCTTCGGTATTCTCACCGGCTTCAACGTAAATCGCATCGGCCGGGCAGGCCCAGGCGCATAGTTCACAACCAACGCACTTCTCGAGCCCGTCGGGCCAGCGGTTAAGCTGATGGCGACCGTGGTAGCGCGCTTCCGTGACCTTCTCCTTACCCTTCTGGGGATAGCCCTGGGTAAAGGTCTTACGGAACATCGTCGCGAAGGTGATCAGGAATCCTCGCCAGGGATCAAGTATGCCCATCTCAGGCCTCCTTCTCATCGTCGTCAGCCGGGTCATCGGGATCGCCGCCACCAACTAAGACCTCGGCAAACTCGGGCAAGACCTGCCCGGGCATCGGGGGCACTGGGTAGCCATCGGCGAAGGGATCGAAGACCCCCTCCTCAACGGTTGGCATCCGCGAGACCTCCGAACGGACGGCCTCGGGCGTGGTTGGCCACATGAAGATCACCACCAGGAAGGCCCCGGCCACACCGGCAGCAATTAGCAGCACCTTCGGTGAGAACCAATCTAGGTTGCCTCCGACCTGGGCCGCCGCTAGGACGAGAATCCACAGCAGGCTCACGGGAATTAGCACCTTCCACCCCAGATGCATGAACTGGTCGTAGCGCAAGCGCGGCAGCGAACCGCGCAACCAGACAAAGACGAACATCAGGATCATCACCTTCGCCAAGAACCAAACTGGTCCCATCCAGCCCTCATCAAGCCAGGCCCAACCGGGGCCATGGGCTGTCAACCAGGGGGTGATTGGCCAAGGGGCGTGATAGCCACCGAGGAATAGGGTTGTCGCCACCCCACTAACGGTCGCCATATTGATGTATTCCGCTAGGAAGAAGATCGCGTAGCGGAAACCGGAGTAGTCAGTCAGATAACCGGAGACCAGTTCCTGCTCGCATTCGACCAGGTCGAAAGGCGCCCGGTTGGTTTCCGCCACCATCGAGATCAGGTAGATGATGAAGCTTGGTAACAGCAAGATGCCATACCAACTGGGGAACTGGGCCCCAGGAAAGACGTTCCAGGTGGCCGCTTGGGCACCGACGATATCGGCGGTCGACATCGACCCGGCGTACATAAAGACTGCCACCAGCGACAACCCCATGGCGATCTCATAGGAGATCATCTGCGCCGTGGACCGAATCGCCCCGACCAGGGAATATTCCGAGGTCGATGACCAACCGGCCAAGACGATGCCGTAGATCCCGACCGAGGCCACCGACAAGATGAACAGAACCCCCATCGGTAGATCCGTCAACTGCAGATTGGTGGTTTCCCCGAAGATCGTCACCTTGCCCCCGAGCGGCATCACCGACCAGGCGGTGAAAGCCGCCGTTCCAGTCAAGATGGGCGCTAAGCTGAAGATGACCTTATCGGCTCCCGTCGGGCGGAAATCCTCCTTGAGTAGGGCTTTCGTACCATCCGCAAGGGCTTGAGCCAAGCCTAAAGGACCGTTCATGATCGGGCCCTTGCGCTGCTGCATCTTGCCGACGACGCGACGTTCAAACCAAACGTTGAAGATCGTGAAGGTCAACAAGAAGACCACCAAGCCAAGGATCTTGATTAAGACAATCCACCAGACATCCTCGCCGAAGACCGCCAGTTCCATGCCCGTCATTCTTCACCTTCTTTCTTCGGCTCCGGTGCCGCTGCTAGCATCACCGTCGCGTCTGCTTCCAGGCCCAGCGCACTGAGCGGATTGCCGGGCGTCCTAGGCGGCACCCAGATGACCCCATCGACCATCGTCGGCTCGACTTGCAAGGGGAAGGTCGCCGATCCCAGGGGGCCAGTCAAGCGGACGTACGTGCTAGTGGCTAGCCCTTCCGCCCGCAAGGTTGCTGGGGACATCCTCACAATTGGCGTTCGCTCCACCGCTCTCAAGGCCTGGGCCCCATCGAGGCAGCGTGAGTCGTCCATCAACTCCCGACCGGTCATGATCATCACCGACCCCTTGGCGGGTGGGGGCGTCACCGGCACGATCTTCGGCTTGTCTCCCGTCCAGGGCGGGATCGCCGCGAAGGATTCGCCGGCATCGACACTGTTATCGAACCCGAGGTCTTCGCCGAGGGCGGTAGCGAGGGCCGCTAACACACGCACCTCACTCATCGCCGCCCGCGCCGGGCTAACGACCTGGTTGACGGCACAGCGCCGGTTCTCCCAGTTAAGGAAGCTGCCGCTGACCTCGGCCAAGACATCGACCGGCAAGATGACGTTGGCAAACTCGCTGACATCGGAATGGCGCGACTCGAGGCTGACGACAAAGGCTTCGGTTAGGGCCTTATTCACCAGTTCGGGATCGCAGAAGTCAGCCGCCTCAATACCGGCGGTGACCAGGGCTTTTAATTCACCCCACGCCGCCGCCTTCAACTGGCCGGCAGCGTCGAGACCAGGCTCGGAGGCAGTCTTCGCGCCCCAATGGGCCTTGAAGGTCTTCGCGTTCGTCTTGGTCAGCGGGTAACCGGCGGGCAGGAGGTTCGGCAGGCAACCAGCCTGAACAGCACCAACCTCACCGGCACGCCTCGGCACCCAGGCCAGCTTGGCGCTCGAAGCCTCAATCCTGGCCGCCAAAGCGGTGAAGCCGCCCGGCACACTCGCCAGTCGCTCACCCGCCAGCACAATCGTTTCTGAGTCGATGTCGAGATCGCGGATCGCGCCGGGCAAGTCGCTCGGTCGAACCGCAATCAGGCTGGCGCCGATCTTGGCAGCCCCTGGGCTAAGGAAGGGGGCGACAGTCTCGACGACTAGTTTGCGGGCTCGGTTCGCCTTCCGCAAACGCAGGAAGATTGCCGGGGACTCCTCCTCCGGCTCGAGCATTATGAGGACGACTTTCTTGGCCCCTTCGAGGGCGGTGTAACTAATGGCCTCATCAAACCGCTGCCCCGCCACCATCCGGGCGAGGAACTGGGCCTCCTCTTCAGAAGCAGGCCGGGCGCGGAAATCGATCGAGTTGGTCTTCAACACCGTCCGAGCGAAAGCGGAGTAGGCGTAAGCGGTCTCTAGGGTCAACCGACCCCCGGTGAGCACCCCCGTCTTCCCGGCGGCCTTCTTCAATCCCGCCGCTGCAGCGGCGAGGGCTTGCGGCCAGGAGACCTCAATCAACTGACCTTTCTTGCGGATCATCGGGCGGCGAATCCGATCCTCACCCATCGCTGAGCGGAAACCGAAGCGACCGCGATCACAAGACCACTCTTCGTTGATTGACGGGCAGTCACCGGCATTGCGGCGTAAGACCTCCCCGCGCCGAGTATCGACCCGCAGCTGGCAACCGGCAGCGCAGTTCTCGCAGGTGGTGACGGTAGACGCCAGATCGAAGGGACGGGCAGAGAACCGGTAGTCATTCGAGGTCAACGCTCCGACCGGGCAAATCTGGACGACATTACCAGCGAAATAGGAGTCGTACGGTCGGTCAGGATAGACCCCGATCTGCTGTTTTGGACCCCGTTCGACTAGGTGAATCATCGGATCACCGGCGATCTGGTCGGCGAAGCGCGTGCACCGCGTACACAGAACGCAGCGTTCCCGATCCAGGGAAATCGTCGGCGAAATGGCGACCAGTTTCGAGTATTGCCGCTTGGCACCGTCGAAATCGGAGCTCGCGCGACCATTAGCCATCGCCTGGTTCTGGAGTGGGCATTCCCCGGCCTTATCGCAAACCGGGCAATCCAGGGGATGGTTGATTAAGAGCAACTCTAGGATGTCGGCTTGGGCTTTCGCCGCTTGGGCGGAGGTCGCGCCGGTGGCCAAGACCATACCCTGGGCCGCTTCGGTCGTACATGACGGTTGCGGCTTCGGGAACCCGCGCCCATTCCCGGCGTCGGTAATCTCGACTAGACACTGGCGGCAAGCCCCCACTGGCTCTAGCAGGGGATGATCGCAGAAGCGGGGGATCGCAATCCCGGCAGCCTCCGCAGCGCGGATGACCAGCGTCCCTTTCGGCACGCTCACCTCGACGCCATCGACGGTGATAGTGACCATCTCGGCAAATTGCATCGATTCGCTCACTGTTCGTCCTCCTTACCTGGCACCGTGAAGACGGCACTCAACTCGTAGGGAAGGTGTTCCCAGGCCGGGGTGTGATAGCCGACCTCGAACTCGTCACGGAAGTGTTGGACTGCGGAGGTGACACAAGCCAGAGCGCCTTCCGCTAGCGGGCAGAAACTCTTGCCAGCGATGGTGTCAACGACTTGAAGTAGCTTGTCAACGTCGCCTTCCTCGCCCTTACCGGCCTCCAGTTTGGCGAGCAGTTGCCCTAACCACCAGTTACCCTCGCGGCAGGGCGTGCACTTGCCACAGGATTCGTGTTCGTAGAATTCCACCCAGCGCAGGGTGGTACGCACCACAGAGGTGGTCTCGTCGAAGACCTGCATCGCCTTGGTGCCGAGCATCGTGCCCTTGGCGGCTAGCCCCTCGTAATCTAGGGGGACGTCAAGGTCATCAGCGGTCAGGATCGGGGTCGAGGAGCCGCCCGGGGTGAAGAACTTCAGCTGATGGCCGTCGCGAATCCCACCGGCCAACTCCAGCAGTTGCCGCATCGTCACGCCGAGGGGCGCTTCGTATTGGCCGGGGCGTTTGACATGGCCCGATAGGGAATAGATCGTGAAGCCCTTGGATTTCTCCGTGCCCATGGCGGCGAACCAGTCTTTGCCATATTCGATGATTGAGGGCACGGAAGCGATCGACTCCACATTGTTGATCACGGTCGGTGAGGCGTAGAGCCCGGCGACAGCGGGGAAGGGCGGACGCAACCGAGGCTGACCACGCCGACCCTCTAGAGAGTTCAGCAAGGCGGTTTCTTCGCCGCAGATATAGGCCCCGGCCCCGGCGTGGACGATCACATCAAGATCGAAGCCACTGCCGAGGATCTTCTTGCCGAGCAACCCGGCATCGTAGGCCTCCTGGACGGCCTGCTGCATCCGGCGAATCGGGTGGACGACCTCCCCGCGAATGTAGATGAAAGCGGTATGCGCGTTGATGGCGTATGCGGAGATGATCACACCCTCAAGCAGGGTGTGGGGGCTCGCCATCAGCAGGGGAATGTCCTTGCAGGTCCCCGGTTCCGACTCATCGGCGTTCACCACCAAATAGCGCGGGTTGGGGTTGTCTTTCGGCACAAAACTCCACTTCAACCCGGTGGGGAAGCCAGCGCCGCCGCGACCGCGCAACTGGGAGTCTTTGACCTCGTTCATCACCTGTTCTGGGGTCATCTTGAAGGCCTTCTTGGCCGCCTTGTAACCACCCTGGGCCTGGTAGGCCGCGAGAGTCCAGGAGCGTTCCGTGCCCCAGTTTCGGGTGAGGATTGGTGTTAGTGTCATGACCGCACTCCCTTCGGGATCCCCGACCAACCCTTGGCGGTGGCGATCTTCACACCCTCTAGTGAGGGCTCACCGGCGGACGGGCCGTCATTGGCTTTGCCATCGGGGATGCCGGCGAGGACTCGTTCATTATCAGCCCAGGAGGTGAGCACCGGACCGCGCGTCGAGGTGACATCGCGGCCTTTCGCTAGATCGTCCAAGAGCTGTTCGGCCTTCTCAGGAGTCATATTGTCCATGAACTCCCAGTTGACCATCATCACCGGAGCGAAGTCACAAGCGGCGTTGCACTCGACCTTTTCTAGCGAGAACATGCCGTCTTCGGTGGTCTCACCCGGCGCGATACCCAAGGTCTGTTCGACCTGCTCCAGGAGGAGGTCGCCGCCCATCACCGCGCACAGCGCAGTCGTACATACCCCAATGTGGTGCCGCCCAGCGGGACGACGTTTGTACATCGTGTAGAAGGTGGCGACGCCTTGAACCTGGGCTTCGGTAATCTCCAAGATCTTGGCGATCGCTTCGACCCCCGCTGGTGAGACCCGCTTGTCGATCGCCTGGACGAAATGCAACATCGGCATCAAGGCCGAGCGCTTGACAGGATAGCGTTCGGCAATCGCTTCTAGTTGGTCTAGCGCCGCCCGATCGATCGCCGTGGACTGATCGGTGGTGTCAAGGAACCCCGTGTCAGCGAAATCATGTTCGTGTGTCATCGATCAACCCCTCCCAAAACCGGGTCGAGACTAGCGACCGCGACCACAACATCTGACAACATGCCACCCTCACTAATTATCGGCAGAGACTGGAGGTGATGGAACCCGGGATCGCGGAAGTGAACCCGATAGGGGCGAGTGCCGCCGTCGGAGACGATATGGCAACCCAGTTCACCTTTCGGCGACTCGATCGCCGTATAGACCTGACCAGCGGGAACCCTAAAACCCTCCGACACTAACTTGAAGTGGTGGATCAGGCCCTCCATAGACTCGCCCATCACCTGCTTAACATGGGTGAAGGCGTTGCCTTGCCCGTCCGGACCGAGCGTCAACTGCCCCGGCATCGCCAGCTTGGGATCCTCAACCATGATCGGTTGCCCAGCGGTTTGCTTCAGCTTCTCGTAACACTGTTCGATGATCTTCAGTGATTCGTGGAGTTCCGATAGCCGGATCCGGTAACGCCCGTAGGCATCGGCGGTATCCCAGGTGATGACGTCGAAGTCGTAGTCTTCATAGCCACAGTAGGGCTGTTTCTTGCGCAGATCCCAGGGATAACCGGTCGCCCTCAGGATCGGCCCGGTCGCCCCCATCGTCATGGCCTGGGCGAGGGTCATCGTGGCGATCCCCGACATCCGAGCCTTGAAGATCGGGTTCTCATTGCAGAAACCGGCGTATTCATTGAGATGTTTGTGGAACCATTCGATGACCGTTCGCAACTGGGCAAGCCCGTCGTCAGGCAGATCAATGCTCACCCCACCCGGGCGAACATAAGCGTGGTTCATCCGGGTGCCGCAGAGGGCCTCGAAGAAGTCGAGGATCATCTCGCGTTCGCGGAAGGCGATCGTCATCACCGTCAGGGCGCCAATCTCCATCCCACCGGTCCCGATCGCGACCAGGTGAGAGGCCATCCGATTGAGCTCCATCACCAGCACCCGCAGGATATTGGCGCGCTCGGGGGCTTCGATGCCGAGCAGTTTCTCGACCCCCAGACAATAAGCCGTCTCGTTGAACATCGGCATCAGGTAGTCCATCCGGGTGACGAAGGTCGAGCCTTGGACCCAAGTCCGGTGCTCCATCGCCTTCTCAATCCCGGAGTGCAGGAAGCCGATCGCTGGGCGGATCGAGGTCACCGACTCGCCGTCTAGTTCAACCTGCAAGCGCAGCACGCCGTGGGTTGAGGGATGCTGGGGGCCCATATTGATGACCACGGTTTCGTCGCCGCGCGCCTGTTGGGCGGCGACGACCTCCTCAAAATCACCGCCCTGGATGAAGTATTCGGTGTAGTCCGTTAGCTCAACGAGCGCCCCGGCATCGTCACCAAGATCGGTTTCTATTACTTCAGCGACTGCCACAACCGTCTCTTCGTCTGCGAGAGTCTCAACATCGACCGGGGCCGCCTTGGCGGTCTTCTCACGCTTCGCCATTAGTACGACCGCCTCTCCTCGACTGGTGCCACCCGGGCTCCCTTGAACTCATGGGGCACACCACCTAGCGGATAATCTTTCCGACCGGGATGACCATCCCAATCATCCGGCATCAGGATGCGGGTCAGCCCGGGATGGCCCTCGAAGATCACCCCGTACATATCCCAGGTTTCGCGCTCATGCCAGTCAGCGGCGGGATAGACACTGGTGACCGAATCGACCACCGGATCCTCGTCCGACAGCGCAACCTCTAGACACAGGCGGCGGTTGTGGGTCATCGACAGCAAGGCGTAGACAACGTGGAGTTCGGCGCCGCCCTGATCGGGATAGTGCACCCCGCAGACCGACTGACAGGTCTCGAAGCGCAGGTAGGCATCATCCCTAGTCGCCTTGACCACCGCTAGGAGTTGATCCTTCGGCACATAGATAGTCAGTTCATCGTATTCGGTGTTCACCTCATCGCCAAGACCGGGGACGAGCTCTTGAAGTCGATCCACCACCGCGTCGTACCAAGAACCGTAAGGCCGGGAAGCGCGGACGTGACGGACGATCGGCCGGGAGATCCCAGCGAAACCGGAGACATCACCGGGCGGTTCACCCCACATCCCTTTGCGGACTGGCTGCACCTGGGGCGCAGGAACCCCTGAAAGTTCAGTCATCGCGACTCCCCCTCATTTCGACGATTGGTAAGGCGTCAAGCTGGGCTATCTCGGCCGCATCCGCCGCCTTGACGGCATGTTTGCCAATCGGCGACCACATGACCTCGCGCTTGCGCAGCTTGAAGACCGCATCAATAAGCTGATCGGGACGCGGTGGGCAACCGGGAACGTAGATGTCAACCGGGACGATGTGGTCGCAGCCCTGGACTACGGCGTAGTTGTTGAATAGACCACCCGAAGAAGCACAGGCACCTAGCGCGATCACCCATTTCGGTTCCGGCATCTGATCGTAAATCTGGCGGACAATCGGGGCCATCTTGTTCGAGAGCCGCCCGGAGACCAACATCAAGTCCGCTTGGCGCGGTGAGGCCCGGAAGACCTCCTGGCCCCAACGACCGGCGTCGAACCGGGGGGCCCCAAATGACATCATCTCGATCGAACAGCAGGCCAGACCCATCGTCGCTGGCCACAGCGAAGCTTGGCGCAGCCAACCGAAGATCCCCTCGACGGTCGTCAACAAGAATGCGGGAGCTTTGTCTTCAATGCCCATCTTTCCTCAATCCCAATTCAACCCGCCGCGGCGGAAAACATACATATAGGCAATGAACACCGTGACGATGAACAGCCCCATTTCAATTAGCGCGAATAGCCCCATGTTGAACTGCCCCATCTGCTGGAAGGACACCGCCCACGGGTAAAGGAAAACGATCTCAATGTCGAAGACAATGAAGAGCATGGCGGTGATGTAATACTTCACCGGGATCCGGCCGCCATCGCGGGGCTGGGGGGTGGCCTGGACGCCGCATTCGTACGCTTCGTACTTCGCCTTATTCTTGCGCCGGGGCCCAACGACGAGACTTAGCAGAATCGCTGCGGCCATAAAACCGGCTGCAAGCGCCAGCAGGCCCAGTATTGGCACGTATAGGTTCACTTGCATATCCTTTGCCTGTGGTTTACACCTCGGTCAACCGCCAGCCACTCTAGGCGTACGCGTGGCGTTGACAAGCGCAGCACAGAGCACGACCGGCAATAGACCCAAGACGATCCTAGTCTAAATCGCCACCTCCCCGATGCCCGTAGCAGCATTTGAGAGGCGTGGCGGGTGAATGATAACGAAAAGGCAACAAATCCCGCTTGGCGATTGACACTGCTGGGAGTTGCCTGGAAAAATCGCAGGTGTACGGGCATTGATGCTCCTGGGTGGAATCGACAAACCTGCAAGCAATTCCTATTCCCGTATACACAAAATCATAGGCTCGCTCATGGCAAGTGACGAGTGACTGAAGAGGGCGGGGTGCCACACTTCCTAATCCGTCCCACCCCCTTCGAGACTACTCCGAGCCACTGACGGCTCCGAGGGTCAAAAAACTGTGCCTCTGTCTGCTCCCCACGACCAGACAGAGGCACAGCGTTGTACTGGGCCTTGCCCCATTAGGCCCGATTCAACTGATGGTGATGGTACGGGTGGTTGATTCGCCGGTGCGGCCGTCGGGGTCGACGTAACGCAAGGCGATCGTGTGGGTTCCGGGGTCTAGGTTTAGGTCGTAGCTGAGCCCGCCTTGGGTTTGGTCGAGGTAATCGTGGGTGGCACCGTTGAGAAGGATCTCGATTCTGCCGGGTGAGGCTTGGCCTTCGATGGTGACTAGTCCGTCGTCTCCCTCGATCAGGTTGAAGGTGGGGGCGGGCTCCACTCGGTAGCTGCTATGAGCCGGGGTGGAGTTTTTGGCACTGCTTACGGTCACCGTATGATCCCCGCTGGTTTTCGGGCCGGTGGTCGACCAGTTGCCTTCAGCATCGGAGGTGGCTGTAAGGGTGATGGCCCCCACTTTGATGGTGACCTTGTCGTTTGCGGCGCAGGTTCCACGGATGATCGGCTCAACATTGCTATTGACACCAGTGTCGATGCGGGTGATCTTACAGGCAGGCGAACTGGCGGTCGGCGTCGACTTAGGCGCGCTTGATGGGGTTGACGCGGGGCTGGTTGGCGTTGGGCTGGTGGTCTGCCGATCAAGGGTTGCGCTACCCGGCGTCGTCGCTTTCACTGTCGGCAACCCGCTCGGCGTGTTTGGGCTCAGAGCCTGGTTGGGGCCATCGTTGACTCGTACCTCCCCGTAAGCGACCGTTGCAATCGGCGGATCCACATTAGCCTGAGCGGCCGTACCCGCCCCCAAAGCGATCCCCAGGGTCGCCACCGGCAGCAGAACCACCAGCGCAATAGTCCCAGCCGCCGCTGGACCCTTCCCGACCCTTATTGACGGAACTCTAAACTCAAACCACCGACGCACCGCGCGACGCGGCACCGCCTCCACCGCAAAATCTTCCTCAGCCATGGCACCCCCCAGGCATTTCTTCTACCAGTCAACCCACGCAGCTGACCGACTATCTCCGCTTCATAAGAAAAGCACTACCAAATTTTATCACATTCTTACTTTTACCCGCAATCACTAATTTTGAGCGAGTGCAATCCTCAGGAAACGGCTATCAGGGGGATCCAGTAGCGTTCCATGGTGGTGTTGTCGGTCTCGTCGAAGGTTGTACGGTCGAAGAGACCACCGCAAGCCAGGATCGTACGGCGACTGCCTTCGTTGGTGGTGTCGCAGGTGATCAAGACCCGGTCGAGGCCGAGGGCGCGGCAACGGTCTAGGCCGAGGCGTAATTGGGCGGCGGCATAGCCTTTGCGGCGTTCGGTGGGACGAACCGAGTAGCCGATGTGACCGGCGTACTCCCGTAGATAGTCGTGATCAATGCTTCGGCGGATGTTGATTAGGCCGAGAACGCGGGGTTCGTCGCCGCGCACCAGCATCCATTCTTCGGTTTCGACTCGGCCCGGGGGGAGCGTGGCAGGATCCCCCAAACACTCACAATAAGCAATCCAGTCGGCTGGCTCGGGGAAATCTGCGAGCATACAACCGCCGCTGATATGCGGAGCCTCGGCTAAGGACTCCGCGCGGTAGGAGATGATCGCCTCGGCGTAAGCCAGGCTGGGTGGCACAAGTCTTAGTTCATCCATGACACTCCTATTGACAAGGTGGAACATCGGAACCGTCCCCGTGTTCCAGTCACAGGTAGCGGCGGACGGTTTGGCGGTAGGCCTCGAAGGCTTCGCCGTGGTGTTGGGTCAAGAAGCGTTCCTCGCGCAGGACCTGGCGGTGGACGATGGCGCCGAAGGCGACCACAACCAGGGCGGTGATCAGGTTTGGCACAGTTAGGAACAGGCCGATTAGGAATAAGGCCATGCAGACGTAGATCGGGTTGCGGCTGTAGGCGAAAGCGCCGGTGGTGACCAGGTCGCCTGGCTTAGCGTCATCGATCCCCACGCGGAAGGAGTCGCCGAAGGAGACCAGGGTCCAAGCGAGGCCGGCGAGGGCGGCGAAGCAGAAGGCGATGCCGATCCAGCCGGGCCAGGTGGCCTGCCAGAAGCCGGCCACGAGGGGAGCCCAGATCGGCCAGCCAAAAGCTGGGGCGATCAGGCAGTAGATGACGGCGAGCACACAAGGGATGATCACGGCGTCCGACTTGTGGGTAGCGCCAAATAAGAAGGCTGCGATGCCGCGCCGCCGCATCATCACCACCCGCGAGAGCACGAGGGCGATCAGCCCGAGAAATGCCGCCGCTACGATCCAACCCTGAATAGCCATGTTCCCTCCTTGGTTTAGCCCAATTCTCCCACAGTTAGCGCGAGGCACCGCGGAGCAAACCAGCGATGAACTGGCGTTGGAAGATGGCATAGACGATGACGACGGGAATGATCACGATCAGGGTGGCGGCGCTCAGCAAGGGGATATCGGTCGAGTAGGGGCCGACAAAGAAGCCGAGGCCGGCCGGGGCGGTGCGCGCCTTGGTATCCGAAATCAGGGTGAGGACGAGCAGGAATTGGTTCCAACACCACATGAAGTAGATGACGCCGAGGGTGGTCAGGGGGGCGGCCGCTAGGGGGAGGTGGATGCGAGTGAATAAGCGCCAGGGGGTCGCACCGTCGAGGGCGGCGGCTTCCAGGAGATCCTTGGGCAAGCCCGCAAAATGGGTACGCATCCAGTAGACCCCAAAAGGCAGGAAAGCGCCAGACTCCACCAACCCCAGGATGACTAGGGAGTTCGTCAAGCCAAGGTCGCGCAAGCTGAAGTAGAGCGGCACGATGATCACTTCGATCGGCAAGACCATGCCAAGCAAGAAGAGCAGGGACCAGAGCTTGGCGCCGGGAGTCCGCATCCCGCCGAGGGCATAGCCGGACAAGGCCGCTAGGACGAGGGTGAGGGGTACGACCAGGAGTTCGACCTTGAGGCTGGTCGCCATCAGGGTGGCATAGTGGCCGTCTCGCCAAGCCAAAGCGAAGTTCCCCCAGGAGAAGGTCTCCGGCCAACTCACCCCGGTCAGAGCAGTGTCGGGCGGGTGAAGAGCGGCGAGGATGATCGCGATGAACGGCACGAGGATGCCCAAAGCGAGAGCGAAGAGCAGCAGATAGCCGATCATTGACTCGGTTCGGGAGGTTCTCATGGCTCCCTCCGCGTCAGACGAGCGACCGTTAAGGCGACTAGCAGCACGGTAGCGCTCAGTACGATCGCCAGGGCGGCGGCATGACCAACATCGCGGGCCATCAGGTTCTGGTAGACCAGCAACCCTGGAACGGTGGTCGAATAGTACGGCCCACCGCCGGTCGTTACGTAGACCAGGTCAAAGGCCGCTAGCGCCGAGATCACGGTCACTGTCAGCGCCAAACCGACTTCGGCTCGCAACCCCGGCAAGGTGACGGTGAAGAACTCCCTCACCGCCCCCGCCCCATCCAGCCGGACCGCTTCATACAACTCCGGATCGATAGCGCGCGCCCCGGCCATGAAGAGCATCATCGTCAAACCCGACTGCACCCAGGCCCCAATCAAGCCAAGTGCCGGCAGGGCCCAGGTCATCGAACCAAGCCAGCCCATCCGCGTCTCCACCCCCAACAGGCCGAGCCCCTGGTTGAGAATCCCCCGCGGTGCGTACACCCAACGCCAGATAATGCCGACCGCCACCAAGGGCAGAACTTGGGGTAAGAAGAAGATCAGACGAAAAGCGGCAATGCCGCGAGTTCGGCGCCGGGTGAGCAAGGCGGTCATGAACAAGCCCATCACTACCGGCAGGACACAGAAGAACAGAATCAGGAAGAAGGCGTGACTAAGCGAGTCGCGCAAGATCTTGTTGGTGAAGACATCGACATAGTTGCCCAAGCCGACCCAGGTTGACTGATTAACCCCATCCCATTTCCAAAGCGACAGATTTAGGGTCTGCCCGGCCGGAATGATGCTCACCAGCAGATAGAGCAGCAGGCCGGGGGCGAGGAAAGCCAGGCCGGACCACTGGCGACGTTTCGTCACCGGCCGTCTGGCTTGCCTAGGACGGGTTGCACCAGGGGTTGCACCAGGGGGACGTTTCTGGTGGCGCACGTTGGTGAGCCACCCGAAA
>JAIRKB010000092.1 GCA_031260385.1 Propionibacteriaceae bacterium
CTGCGATCGCCGCCAAAACGCCACTATTTGGTAAGACCGGTGGCGGGGTGCTCGGTGTCGGGGTTGGACTAGGTGTCGGGCTTGGACTTGGTGTCGTTGGGGTCTGGCTCGGCTCGCTAGGTGAAGGACTAGTTGACGAACTAGGAGAGCTTGGTGAAGAACTTGGTGAGCTTGGCGGCGAACTGGGGGAGGACGGCGGTGACGAAGGACTCGGCGACGAAGAAGCCGGTGGAGAAGTCTCATTCGCTTTCTGGACCGCCTGATTGGCGCCTTCCGCTTGCTCGTTCGCCATCTGGCTCTGCTCGGTTAGTCGATTGACCTCTTCGGTTCGACGCTCAGTCTCGGTCGCCACAACCTCTCGATCAACCCCATCGAGTTGACTCATGATATTGCGCAAAGCCGTCACTGCGGCTTCTTGGGCCGCCAACTCCCGCGCCAAGGCCTTGGCGACATCATTGGCCGCTTGAGCAGCCACAACTTGCGCTTCCCGGGCCAAAGCCGTTTGGGCAGCCGCCACCTCTTGAGCCGCCTGAGCCTCGACCTTCGCCGCCTCAGCCGCCACTCTCGCCCGCTCAATGAGCGCCCATTGCGCCCTCAGTTCGTCGAGATCGATCTGATTGATGCGCATGACAGCGTCATTCCACTGCAGACGACTAGTGATCGAAGCACTCGACTTCAGGTTGATCAAGGCCGCAAAGGAGACCAGTGGCAGAGAATCCTGGACGATTGAACGCGCATAGGCGTTGATCGCCCCCTTCTTCGCCTCAATCTTTGCTTCGGCTTGGACCAAGTCGATTTCCGCTTGCTTGACCGCCTGCTCGGCAGCCACGAGGGCGATCGCCGCGTCAGACTCCCCGTTTTGGGCGGCCTGCCAGAGCGCTTGGGCTTGGGCAAGGGCTCGTTGAGCCTGAGCCAACTGCTCCTGGGCCCCTTGGACCCGGGCATCCGCGGTCGCTAGGGCCGCTTCAACTTGCTGCTTCACGGTCAGCGGATCATCGGCGCTCGCCAAGGGCGTACCGTATCCGAAGACCAAGGCGAAGATGCAGGTGAGAATGGTCAATCGTGCAATTGACTTAGTCGTACCCACGAAACCTTCCTTCTTTTCGATGGCGACTGAGTTCTTTTGGGGGAGCTCACGACATTAATACGATATTGCACGGTGATGATCTGGTCCAGGAAATCGGACCCTACCCGGTCCGACTTGGAGGAATGCTCAAGACAAGCTTGAGATTACGGCGGCGCTTCTGACCAGTACGCATAGCCAAAAGGCGGCACCGCACTCACGGCACCGCCTTTCGTACAAGCCAGGGGACAGCCCACTAGGCAACTGACCGCCGAATGCGAAAGAGATATCCGACCAGCGCAAAGACGAGGCCGTAGGCTGCCAAGACCACCCCGCCCTGCAGACTGGTTAGAGCCTGACCACTGCGGCCAGCTGTGGCAATGATCGAAAAGATCGAGTGCCCACCACCGAGGGCGTCGGAGGCCGCGCCCGGTAGATATTTGGTGATCGGCGCCGTCGATCGGCTCATCGATAGCCCGATCCGCAAGATCGGTTCGATCAGTTGGGTGAAGGCTAGGACCGTGACAATCACCCCAACCTGGTTGGTGATGAGCATCCCGAGCCCGACCCCGATCATGGTCCAGACTGTTAGTGCCAGCACGGATTGCAGCGCCCCGAGGGCAATCTGGGAGGTCCAGACCAGCTGGGGGATTCCACCCAGCTTGAGGCCGAGACTGCCACCGGCGATACAGGATCCGGTCGCCAATAAGCCGACAACAAAACCCATCGGCACCGCAGCGATTGCCTTCGCCACCATCACCACCGAGCGGCGTGGTTCGCCAAGGAAGGTTGGCACAACCGTATTGTGGCGATACTCCGAGGTGACGGCGAGGGCACCAATGATCACCGGGAAGAGATACCCCATCGCGATGCCTAGCCCAAAGATCACCGGCTGCCACATTGACAGAACTTCGACTAGGTCCGCGCGCCCCGCGGTTCGCAACTGCCAGCCGATCACCCAGCCCGCTCCTAGGGTGAGGAGCAGGAACCCCCCAACCATCAGGATCGATAGTATCCACCAAGCGCGGGTGGAGAAGAATTTCCGGTATTCCGAGATTATTGCCGCTCTCATCGCATCCCTCCTTGTCCTTCGGTCAGCCTCAGGAAGATCGATTCAAGGTCGCCCGCTTGGGCGCGTAAGCCTTCTAGCGGAATACCCGCCGCCAAGCTGGCGGCCCCGATTTCGGTGGTCGTCAGCCCTTCGAGACGGAAATGGGTTCCATCGCCTGGCAAGATCTTCCAGTGGTTTCGCCGGGCTAGAGCCTGGAACGCCTCCGGGCTTGACGGCTTGACCCAAACCACCGAGGTGGCGGAGGACTCGGCCTCGGCGAGGCTACCTTGGAAGAGCAGCTTGCCTTGAGCGATAATCACAATCTCGTCGACAGTCTGGGCGGCCTCAGCGAGCAGGTGGGAGGAGACTAGGATTGTACGACCTTCGCTGGCCAACCGACGTAGAAGCTCGCGGACCCAGCGGATCCCTTCTGGATCAAGACCATTGACCGGCTCGTCGAGCAGTAAGATCTCGGGATCGCCGAGCATGGCCACCGCCAAGCTGAGCCGACCACGCATCCCCAAAGAGAATTGGCCGACCCGCTTATTTGCCGCCGCCGTCAGTCCGACCAGGTCCAAGAGGGCTTCGCAACGCGCCCGGGAAGCGTCGGCATAAGGAGCGTAGGCGAGGAGGTGGTTGAGGGCGGTCCGTCCAGGATGGAAGACCACCGGCTCGAACGCCACCCCCACCTTCCGCCAAGGCTTCGCTAGATCGCGGTAGAGCGTGCCATCGAACAGCGCATAGCCCGCATCCGGTCGGATCAACCCAGTCGCCATACGCAAGGTCGTGGTCTTACCAGCCCCATTCGGCCCCAGAAACCCGGTCACCCGACCGGGCTTCACCGTAAAACTCAGATCATTGACCGCCGTCAACGACCCATACCTTTTTGTTAAATGTTCAAAGATAACCATGCCACCTATCCTCAATGCCTTAAGTAGGTGAACTCAACCTTGACAACGGGTTTTAGTGGATGGCTCAGGGTTCAACCCCGACACAATGGTAGTCAGACCACCCGCTAGGCCCGATCATCCCC
>JAIRKB010000096.1 GCA_031260385.1 Propionibacteriaceae bacterium
CCGTCCGGTATGAGTGACGAGGAGGTTATCTTCATGTCCGATATCGTGCCAACTGGCTATGAACGCGGCGTCCTTGATGGTCAAGTTCGACCAGGCAACGATGTGGTCGTTATCGGGGCCGGACCGGTCGGCTTGTCAGCGATGACAACCGCTCAGTTCATGGGGCCACGCTCCATCATCGCCGTCGACCTCGACCCCTTCCGCCTCAACGCAGCGCTAAAATCCTTCGGCGCGACTCACGCCGTTAACTCCTCCAATCCCGGTTGGATCGATCAGGTTAAGGCCCTAACCCGCTATGGCGGTGCCGATGTCGTCATGGAAGCCGTCGGGATTCCCGCTACCCTGGAAGCGGCCTTCGAGATCGTCCGACCGACCGGGCGGATCGCCAATATTGGGGTCCACGGCAAGCCAGTAACGATGCCGATCCACAACCTTTGGATCGAGAACATCACCATGACGATGGGCCTAGTCGACGGCACCTCCGCCCCCACTCTGATCGATCTCGTCGACTGCGGCAAGCTAAGTGTCAGACACCTAGCAACCCACCGCTTCCCGCTCGATGAGATGATTCAAGCCTATGAAGTCTTCAGCAACGCCGCCGCCAACAGCGCCCTAAAAGTCGTCCTAGAAGCCTAAACGGCATGAGAAACGCCGGGGGCGGCGCCACCGCCCCCGGCGGTTAAAACAAGGCTATGGTCGTACAATCCTGGCGACAATGGGGAGGACTCCCCAACCCATCCAGGAGGCAAAAGGTCCCATTTGGCTCACGAACGGCCTGGGGACATCTATACCCAATACATCAAGTTATCCACAGTTTGATTGGTTGGTGACAAATCAGAGGCGTAGAAACGCATAGTAATAGTGAAATACACGAGTGATGCTGGCTCGGTGGAGCGTGAGCCCCAGGCTGCCTTCGACATCGAAGAGGAAGAGGACTCGATCGTGGTTGAGAAGACACTAAACATGACCGCGCCGCCGGGTATGGACCTCGCTCCGCTCCAAGTGGTGGCGCAGACAGGCCAGGCTGGGGATGGTGCGCTCGTTGATCGCGTTTCTGCGCTGATTGAGCAGACGCGTAGCTATGTGGCGACGCAGGCGAACGCCGCATTAACGCTGACGAACTGGCACATCGGACGGATGATCGATGTCGAGGTGTTGAATGAGCGTCGTGCGGGGTATGACCAGGAGATTGTTGCCTCGCTGGGGCAACAATTGACGACGCGCTACGGGCGCGGCTTCGACCGGACCAACCTTTCACGAATGGTCAAGTTCTCACAGGTCTTTCCGGACATTGAGATTGTGGGGACGCTATCCCAACAATTGAGTTGGACTCATTTCAAGGCCCTACTCGCGGTGTGGTCCGACGACGCTAGGGCGTTCTACGTAGAGCAGGCTCTTTCTGCTCACCTCAGCGTTCGTGCGCTACGTGATTTGATCGGGCGTCAGGGGTATGAACGTAAAGAGATTGCCAACGCGCAGACTCCTGGTGGTTCCGTGGTTCCGGTGGACAGTTTCCAAGACCCGTACTTTCTGGACTTCCTTGGATTAGGGGAGAGATACCCGGAACGTGATCTGGAGGATGCGATCATCCGTGAAATGGAGGCGTTTCTCTTGGGAGTCGGTGTTGGTTGGACCTTTGTTGCCCGCCAGAAGCGGATGACGGTTGGTAATGATGATTTCTATCTTGATCTGCTGTTTTACTCGCGTCCATTGAGGCGGTTGATTGCTGTTGAGTTGAAGATTGGGAAGTTCAAACCGAGTCATAAGGGTCAGATGGAGCTTTACCTTCGGTGGCTTGAGCAGAACGACCGGCAGCCAGGTGAGGAGGCTCCCGTCGGTCTTATCTTGTGCACTGAGGCTGATCGTGACCAGGTGGAACTTCTTGAACTACACAAAGACGGGATCGTTGTCGCGGAGTATTGGACCGCGTTACCACCCAAAGCGGAACTAGCTGCACGAATCAAAGAAATCTACCGGTCTACACAGGAACGGGTCGCCCGGAGACAATTAGCCGAGGCGCAGGAGGCAGATGACTGCGCCGATTAACCGAGATCGCGGATGCCCTACACTCGCCGTGGGCACTGGTTGTAGTGCCCCCGAGCTCGTGTAGTATGGCGTGAACAAGTTCATACTCGCTTCGTGGGGGAAGCCGGTCTAAACCCGGCACTGACCCGCAACGGTGGATCGCGTGAGCGATGAGTCCGAAAACCCACACCGTCGGCTTGGCCGACAGAGCGTCTCCTAATCCGTCGAGGTCTACGAAGGACGCCTACCCACAACCGTGCTTGGCGTTACCTACTGGATCGCTCTCAAGAAAGGCACGTTTGTGCATTCATTAAAACGTATGATCGCTTGCAGTGCAGCAGCATTATTCCTTCTCAGCTCCCCTTTTGCTCAAGCCGTATCCCCGGTGTCGACTGATGGCTATCCGACCGCCGGGTGGTTGGCTCGGACCTTAGCCGCCCACGATGATCTGGCGCTAACCCCGGCCGGGGAGATTGATTACGCCTCTACGGCCTACGCGATCCTGGGGTTGCGGGCGACCGGGGTGGCTAGTGGGCAGATCACTGCCTCCACAACCGCCCTGATTAAAGCAGGCGAGGCCTTTATCGGCACGTCCGATCAGATCGCCGACAAGACCACAGCCATCGCCTTGATGATCCTAGCGATGAAAGCAGCCGACCTCGATCCGGCGACCTATAGCGTGGATGCGGACGGGTCGACCCGTGATCTCTACGCTGACCTTAACTCAGCGATGAACGAAGACGGCTCGATCTCGAGCTGGCCGTCCGCCTACGGGCAGTCCTTTGCCCTGCTGGCCTTGGCGACCGCCCCGGATGGCGCGCCCCAGGTGAGTGTCGACTGGCTAGAAGCCCAGCCTTGTGTTGACCCTGAGTCACCGGGTTACGGAGGGTACGGCTTTGCCGGGCCGGGGAGCTGTGATGATGCCGACCCCGACTCCACCGCCCTGGCCATCTTGGCGCTGGCGGCCCTTGGCCGCACCGCCGACCAGCTGAGCCCCTCCCGTACATTCCTGTGGTCCACTATGGACGAAAATGGCGGCTTCGTCTCCCCCTTCTCGGGCGCTAACGCCAACACCACGGGACTAGCCCTCGCCGCTCTCAAGGCCAACTACCAGTCCGATGAATCCTCGAAGATACTCGCTGGCGAGATCTACCTCACTAGATTGACCTATGGCTGCGACCTCGCCGACACCGACACCAGAACCAGGTTGGCGGGTGCCATTGCCTATGATGGCGCCACCCGGGAACGGATCGGTAGTTGGACCGAGGAGTACGAAGCGACGCTAACCCAATCCAGTGCCCAAGCCCTCTGGGGCCTAGTTGACCACTTCACCGTGACGAACGCCCGTCCGGCGAACTCGGAGGTGCCCAAAGCCTGTTACGACATCGAGGGTATCGAACCGAGCTCGGGGGCTATCTGGTGGTGGGTCGGTGGCGGCATCGTCATCCTCGCCGGAATCTTCCTCATCCGCTGGCGGATACTCGCTGTGCGGCGCGCACGTCGATGACTAGTCACCTTGCCCGGCTGATCCTGCCCTGGCTGGTCGTCGCCCTGACGGCTTGTACGCCCGCCCCCGCCCAGACGACCGCCGACGGTCGTGCCGGTTTCTGCGGCCCCGAGGACGCGAATGCGGTGACCGTGATCATCGACTTCGGTCCGCTCGGCCCGGAACCGCTGATTGGTTGCGCGAGCAACCTCTCAGCGGGGGCACGGGGGATTGATGCCCTGAGAGCGCTCGGCATCCAAGTCACGGAGGTCGCTCGCCAACCCCAGTTCATCTGTCGACTAGACGGCTATCCGACCCCAGAGCAGACTCTGGCGATTCCCGGCCAAGCCAGTTATGTCGAGGACTGCGTCAAAACCCCACCGTCAACCGCTTACTGGACCTACTGGTCAGCGGACGAGGGTGGCCAGTGGGCTTACTCACTATTGGGTTACACGATGCACGAGGTGATTTTTGGGGGGTACGAGGGTTATTCCTTCGCCCTCAACCTCCCGACTGGCGGGGCCAAACCATCAATTCCGCCCCAACGCCCGGCTTAAGGCCGAGATTACGCGTAGCCAAGCTCCATTACGGTTAAGATGGAGTAATTAGTTAGGTCGTTGTAGTTAGGGATCATATGACCAGATGGACAAGAACAGTGGCGTTCGCCCTTTTGGCAATCGCGATCACCAGCCTGGGTCTTTTTTCAGCCTGCTCCCCGCGGCAGGATCCGACAGGCGACCAGGCGAGCGACCTGCCCAGTACGATCTCGACGGCAGTCACCACACCAGCCGATGTCTTGGCGGCTCTACCGGTAACCAGCCTCGAGCCCGGCATGGCCTCGGTCAGTGGGCAGTATTACGGCTCGGTGCAGTGTATCTATGCTTTACCGGCTGGGCTTGAGTTCGTCGGCTCTCACGACGAGATCGGCACACTCAGAACGATTTGGCGCGGTGAGGGTGGTGTCTCGATCACCATCATCGAGTTCCCTGAGCTGGAGGCCCAGTTCGGCATCAGCCCGCTCGAAACCTGGTTCGACATCCTCTGGCCAGGTCAAGGCACCGAGGAAACCGCCGATCCTCGCCTAGAAGACACCACCGTTAACGGTTACCCGGCAGCGCAGTTGTCTTGGGGTATGGCCTTAACCGGTATGGCCCGGTTCTACGATGGCTGGGTTATCTCCAGCCCGTACGGCGCCGTCGGCGTCATCCTAACCAACCCATCCTTCTCAGACGCCGCCACCCACACCAACTGGGCTACCGGCCTCGTCGCCAACCTCTGGATAAACCCCTAGGAGCCCCACTCTTGTCCCCGCATTGCGGGGACGCGGGGGTTGAGGGGGTCGTCCCCCTCTCGGCTAATGGTATGGGAAGTGTCTCGGCTAGTGGGGCAGTAATCAGCCTCTATCTATAGGCTCACCTAGGCGTGTACGACGAGCGATCGTCCCATCAAATGAGACGGCATTATCAATCAAAACTTGTCCCGCCGAGTGAAACATGAGAAGGGTTGAGACCGTGTCAACACCGTGGTAGCGTTGCCAACATGGGGACGGAAACTCAAGGGGGCCTCAGTAGCCTAGCAAGGGCGGTAGCGCTGTTATCAGCCTTCCAATCGCGAGACCGCGAGTTAAGCGCGGCGGAATTGGCTAGACGCTGTGGTCTGCCACGATCGACCGCTTACCGGATGGCCGGTGAGCTTGCGCAACTCGGCGCTCTCGAACAAACCCCTCACGGTCAGTTCCGCCTGGGGATGCGATTATTCGAGTTGGGACAGTTAGCGCTTTATCAACGCGGTTTACGGGAGTCAGCCTCATCCTTCTTGGCTGACCTCGCCGCCGCCACCCGGCAGACAGCTCATCTGGCGATTCTGGATAATTACGAGTTGATCTACCTGGACATTATTCGGCCTTCGCCCGCTCCGCGTCTGCGCTCACGCGTCGGCGGACGCCTGCCTCCGACCGTCACCGGTGTCGGCAAAGCGATCATGGCTTTTTCCCCACCGGAGATCGTTGATGGCGTTATTGCTCGGGGGTTGCCCCGGATGACGACCAACTCGATCACCGATGAGGGCCGCCTGCGCGCCGAACTCGCCAAGATTCGCCGGACCGGGATCGCCTACGACCATCAAGAACACGCTGTGGGGACCAGTTGTTGTGCCGCTCCGATCTTCGGAGCCAACCAAAAGATCGTCGGCGCCGTCTCCGTCTCCGGCCACACCTCCTCAATCCGTCTAGACCTCGTCGCCGCCGCCGTCCAATCAACCGCCGCAGGAATCTCCCGCGTCCAGGGGGCGAGGGTGTGACCGCGCCCATAAGGCGCGGGCGGGGGTTTGAAGGTCGTCCCCCTATCGCTTTGTCATGTACGGTATAGGATTAGGGATTAGGACTGTTCTGCCCTGAATGAGACGTCAGCATTGAGTGGAAGGAGGTGGGGCCATGGGGATTTTCTCGTCGGCTGAGAAAAAACTCGAGAGCGCTGTCGGAGGAGTTTTCGCGCGGGCTTTCAAAGGTGATGTCCAACCTGTCGAGATCACTCACAAATTGTGTAAGGAACTCGACAATAAGGCTCAGATTCTCGCCCGCGATAAGCGCTTGGTTCCCAATAACTTCCTCGTCTCCCTATCAAAACACGACTATGCCCGGCTGTTTCCATACTCCAAGACCATGACGGCGGAGATTACCGCCGATCTGAGAGAGTATGCCGCTGAGCATGAATACATCTTCAACGGCCCAATCAGCATTCAACTAGAGGAACGCCCCGACCTTCCGGTCGGCCGGTTCGCAGTCAGCTCCGATACGGTAGCGGAGGTCAATCAGGCCCCAGCCGCCCTCGGCACCTTGCGGACGGCGAATCTGGTGGTCGAAGTCAATGGGGTTCGCCACCCTCTGACCCCACCGGGGTTCACGGTCGGGCGGGGAGCAGACGCTGATCTGCGCATCAATGACCCCGGAATCTCTCGTACTCACGCCCAATTCGTTGTCACGGGGACGGGGGCTAGCTTGCGGGTAAAGATCCTTGATCTCCATTCAACTAATGGCATCTTGGTTGATGGACGCAAAGTGACCGAAGCGGAGTTGGGGGACGGCTCCCGCATCGATATTGGAAAGACCCAAATGCTGGTCTACGCTCCCTCTGGGGGTTAGGCATGGCAGAGTTCACGGTCCTAGTGTTGAAGATCGCCTTCCTGGCGATCGTCTGGTTATTCATTGTCTTTATTGCCTCTGTGGTGAACTCCGATATGGTCGGACGTCGCCAGCGAACCCAAGCCAGCGTCGACTCGGCTTGGGCCCGCAAGCGTAAGAATGAGCCTTGGGTGCTGGCGATCGATTCGGGGGCTCACGCCGGTGATCGCCTCCAGTTGGTGCCAAAAGTTAGAATCGGGCGTTCCGACGCCTGCGAATTAGTGCTAAGTGACGACTACGTTTCCTCAATGCATGCCATCTTGTCGCGCCAGGATAACGGGACCTGGGTGATTAGAGATCTCGGCAGCACCAATGGGACGTACGTCAATGGCAACCGTCTACAAGATCCGACCATCGTCGGCCCGGCTGATATCATCCGCGTCGGTGAGGTTCAGATGCGATTGGAGCTCTAGCGTGCCTCTCACTTTGCGACCGATTGCTCACTCAGAGGTCGGGTTGGTCCGCAAGACCAACCAGGACTCGGGCTATGTTTCCACCTCCCTGCTCCTCGTCGCTGACGGCATGGGCGGGGCGGCCGCTGGCGACCTTGCTTCGGTAGCCGCAACCCGGCGAATGTTCCAGGTCACGGCCGCTCCGGTGGTCGGCCAGGAGGCCCTCGCCGCCCTCAGTGAAGCGATTATGGCGGCTAACGATCAGCTCGCTGCTCTGATCCAGGCCGATTCCGACCTTGAGGGCATGGGTACGACGATCTGTGGCGGGCTTTTCGATGGCGAACAGTTGAACATCGCCCATATCGGTGATTCCCGCGGCTATCGACTCTCCGACGGCACCCTCACTCGCCTCACTCGCGATCATTCCTACGTCCAATCCTTGGTCGATGATGGGAAACTCGATGAAGAGGCGGCGATGACCCATCCCCATCGCTCCTTGCTCTTGCGAGTGCTCAATGGCCAGGAGGGGATCCAACCAGAAATCTTCACCACTGAGGTTAAGGTCGGCGACCGCCTGATGTTCTGCTCGGACGGATTGTGTGGCATGGTCGAGGACGGTGCCATCAAGATGGGGCTAGAACGCGAGACCCTCGACCTCGCCATGAGTACGTTAGTTGACTTCGCCCATGCCGCCGGTGGCTCAGACAACATCACGATAGTGATGGCTGACGTTGTCGAAGTGAAACCGCTGGCCACCGGCGCGACTGCTGACCGCAAGTCGGGCAAGCAGACAGTGGTGTTGCCCGCTGAACCGCTAGCGCAAGCGGTGATGGAAGCGCCGCCGAGTGCGGCCTACAAGACGGTCGGCATGATCGGTGCCGCTGCCGATCGCAAGTGGATCCCGATCCTGGCCAAACTGCTAGCCAGCGAGGGTGAACCGATTGACCTAACCGACCAAGCGGACCCCAAAGCCGCCCTACCCCACCAGCTGACGGCCATCCGCGAGAAGTTGCGTTACTCGCCAACCGGACGTCGCTCCCGCACTGGCGTGCTCTTATTGGTGCTGGCGATCATTCTCGCCTTGGGGGGAGTGGGTAGTTGGGCCGCCTTGAGCTATGTCTCCAAGCAGTATTACGTTGGTGAGTATGACGGGGTCGTGGCGATCTATAAGGGCATTGAGGGTAGCGTTGCCGGTTTTGACACCTCACGGCTCTACGAAGCGACGCAGATTTCCCTTGACGACTTGCCCTATGTCTACCGCGATCACGTGCGCGGCACCATCCCGATGGGAGCGGGCGGTCTAGACCAGGCCCGGATTACGGTAGCAGAGTTGAAGGATAAAGCGGCCCAATGTCGGCTGCTGCGCGCTGGTCGGGGTCCGGATGAGCCAACTCCAGTAGACGGGTGTTAAGGTGGACGCCCGCAGCTTTCGTAGACGCTCGATCGTTTCTTTTGTCGGGATTTTCTTCGGCCAGTCGATCGGGTTCTTAAGTTATCTGCTGATTGGGCTATTTCGTAATAACGCCCTACCCGTCGGCTGGGTAGGCGTCGCCGTCATCTGGTATAGCGTCGGGGTGGTGGTCTTTCTCGGCGCACGGATCGCTATACCTTACGTTGATCCGGTTATCCTGCCGATTGTCTTCGCCTTGACCGGGTTGGGTTTGGCGATGATCCACCGGATCGACCTGGCTTTCCCCGATGATCGAGCGGATATGCCCAGTCAGTTCATTGCGGTCGTTGTCGGGGTGGTCGCGCTGCTGGTGATCATTTTCTTCCTCAAGGATCCGCGCCGCCTAAAAGGCTTCCCCTATCTCTTGGCTTTGTTGGGTTGCTTCTTGCTGCTCTTGCCTTTGGTACCGGGACTAGGTCGAGAGATCAATGGGGCTCGAATCTGGATCGGGTTAGGCCCCTTCAGCTTCCAACCTGCTGAGGTGGCCAAGCTAGTCTTAGCAGCCAGTTTTGCGGCCTATTTGGCGGATAATAAAGAGGTCCTCGCCGGCGCTGGCCGCAAGGTTCTCGGGGTTGAGCTACCCCGGTTGCGTGATCTCGGGCCGGTCGCGTTGGTCTGGGGAGTGTCGGTTCTGGTGATGGTCACCCAAACCGACTTTGGGACCGCCCTACTCTTCTTTGGGTTATTCCTCGCCATGGTTTATGTCGCGACTGGAAAGGGTTCGTGGGTGATTGTTGGCCTCGGGCTTTTCCTGGCGGCGGGAACCGTGGCGGTGCAGTTCACCAGCCATATTCAACGCCGGATCGACTACTGGTTGCGGCCTTTCGACTTCCCACCCGGGTCAGACCCGTACCACGACGCCACCCAGATTATTCAGGCGCAGTTTGGGATGTCCAGCGGTGGGTTAATCGGCACCGGCTGGGGGTTGGGACGCCCGACCCTCGTGCCGTTCGCTTCCTCCGACATGATTGCGACCTCGCTAGCCGAAGAGATCGGGATCGTTGGTCTGATGGCGATTATCATCCTGTATGGGCTGCTGGCCTTCCGGGGGCTTAAGGCCGCTCTGATGGCCACCGAACCCTTCCTCAAGCTCTTCGGCGCCGGCCTCAGTTTCGTCTTCCTCCTCCAGTCCTTCATTGTGATTGGTGGCGCTACACGCTTGCTCCCGTTAACTGGCCTAATCACCCCTTTCCTATCCCAAGGTGGGTCAGCGATGATGGTTAACTGGATGCTGGTGGCGCTCATTCTGGTGATTTCTCACCAAACGCGACGTCCGGTGATCGAACTAGACCCGACTTCAACGGCGGGAGTGACCGGCCTTGAGGACGAAGCCACCCAGGAGATCTCGGTCAAGGTGCTGGCTCAGATCGGTTCCGGTGTGATCCAACCAGTCCAGCAGATCAACGGTGAACAGATCCGTTTGGGAACCGATGGCGCTCCCCTGGTGAAGCCGAGCGAGGTTTATCAGATCAGCTATCGGAGCCCAGAACCGGTCTCGGAGGCCGCGGCGCTCGGTGTCGCCCGCCACCATGACGAGGACACCTACTTCGGAAGGGGGACCGATTGAACAAGCAGATTCGCGTCGTCGGGGTGATCAGTGGTCTCCTCGTTTTTGCGATGCTCGCCAACCTGTCGCTAATTACGATTCTGCGCGAGGACACCCTCCAGGCTAATGACTTTAACATCAGGGCCCGTGAAGCCGAGCATGATGTTCACCGCGGTCAGATCCTGGCTGGTGACCTGGTGATCGCCGACTCGGTCGAGTCGGATGATTCGACCGCCTTTCGCTACCAGAGGGTCTATCCCTATCCAGAGTTGTACGCGTCGGTGACCGGTTTCTATTCCTACGTCTTTACCTCGACCCGGATAGAGAACTCCTACAACGACTATCTGGTCGGGTCTAACTCCTCACAGTGGTTCCAGCATCTAGTCGATACGGTTTCCGGGCGAACCCCTCAGGGTGCCTCGGTGGTGACAACGATCTCGCCAACCCTCCAACAAGCCGCCTGGGACGCCCTCAAGGGTTATCAAGGAGCGATTATCGCCATGGATCCGCATACCGGAGCGATTAAGGCTCTGGTGAGCACCCCAAGCTGGGATCCCAACCTGCTGACGACCCACGATCTCGATGACCAGCATGAGAACTGGCAGACGCTGATCAACGATCCGCGCCGCCCAATGGCGGATCGGGCTAGCCGGGAATACTACCCCCCCGGTTCGACCTTCAAACTGGTGGTAGCGGCAGCTGCCCTGGAGGCGGGTTACACTACCGAGTCTTTAGTCGTCACCCCGTCTCAACTGCATTTGCCGGGCACTGATGTCTACCTGCCGAACTACGCCGACTGCGGCAATGACAAGGTCACGCTGGTTCGGGCCCTGGAAAAGTCGTGTAATACCTCCTTCGCTAATCTCGGTCTGGAGCTTGGGCAGCAAGCCCTCCGCAAGCAGGCTCAGCGCTTCGGTTTCGATGCTGATCATGTCGAAGAGTTGGGCTCCAAGGGCGGCAGTTTCCCGTCTAACCTTGATGATGCCCAGTTGGCGATGAGTTCGATTGGGCAGTTCGATGTGCTTGCCAATCCGCTGCAGATGGCCATGGTGGTGGCCGCCTTCGTTAACGATGGGCAGTTGGCGGCACCCTACCTCGTCCAAGAGGTCAGAGCTCCGGATCTGACGGTGCTCTACCGGCACAAGGTTGAGACCTCGACGGCAGTCAGTGCTTCTACCGCCAAGGCGATGCAAGAGATGATGGTGTCGGTGGTTAACAATGGCGGTGGTGTCGCCGCCGCCATTCCCGGGGTGACAGTGGGTGGAAAGTCCGGCACCGCCGAAAACGATCCCTTCGGATCGCAGTACGCTTGGTTTGTTGGCTACGCCCTTGACCCCGACCTCGTTGTCGCGGTCTTCCTGGAGCATAGTGAAGGTACGGGAGATATTTGGGGGGCTGCGAATGCGGCACCAATCATGAAGGAGGTGCTCCTCGCGCGATGACCACCAGTTTTCAGGTTCCTCTCAGCAAGTCACGTCAGAATGGACTCATGTCAAAACCACCGGGCCAACGGTCATACTTAGGTAAGCCCCTTAGGCCGGTTATCGTGTGGGGAAAGGACAATCATGGCGGATAACTTGATCGGCGATCGCTACCTACTCGGCCCCTTGCTGGGTCGCGGCGGTATGGCCGAAGTGCGCCGCGCCCGCGACACTCGCCTAGAGCGTGATGTGGCGGTGAAAAGACTTAAAGCCGACCTGGCTGGGGATCCAATCTTCCAGGAGCGGTTTCGCCGCGAAGCCCACGCTGCGGCCGGGCTAAACCATCCCAATATTGTCTCGGTATTCGATACTGGTGAGTCTTTTGACGAGGCTTCCGGTCTGATGATCCCCTACATCGTCATGGAGTTGGTGGTCGGGCATACCTTGCGGGAGTTACTCCATGATGGGCGCAAGATTCAGCCCCTCAAAGCCCTCGAACTGACCCAGTATGTCCTCGATGCCCTGGATTACTCCCATCGCCACGGGATTGTTCACCGCGATATCAAGCCCGCCAACATCATGCTGACTAACTCCGGTCAGGTCAAGGTGATGGACTTTGGGATCGCCCGAGCGGTCTCGGACACGGCGGCCTCGATGACCCAGACGGCCTCGGTGATTGGGACCCCACAATATCTGTCCCCGGAGCAGATCCGGGGCGAGACTGTTGACCGGCGCTCAGATCTCTATTCCACCGGTTGCCTACTTTATGAGCTGTTGACCGGGAAGCCCCCCTTCGAAGGTGATTCCCCGGTCTCCCTGGCCTATCAGCATGTCCGCTCAACCCCCGTGCCTCCTTCTGAGGTTGATCCGCTGATTACCGCCCAGATGGATGCCGTCTGCCTGAAAGCCCTCGCCAAGGGCCCCGGTGACCGTTACCAGAATGCCCCCGAGATGCATGCCGATATCGCCCGCCTGCTGTCCGGGCAGCGGGTGATGGCGGTCGTACCACCGCCGGTGCAAGAAGCCCAGACCCAGGTATTGGTCGGGGAGAAGACCAAGGCCGTAGCCGTCCCAGGCAAGAGCGCGGTCCGGGCGATTAATGACGAGTCGGAGAACGAGGAATCCTACAATCCGCGAAAGTGGATTGGGATCGGGGTTGGGATTGCCCTAGCGCTGGCCTTGATCGTTGCCCTGGTGTTCTGGCAACTGAACAAGGGTGAAGGCCCGGGAGGCGGCCCGACGACCGAGATGGTTACGGTGCCCTTTGTCTTGACCATGAATCAAGCGGAAGCGGTCGCCAAGATTGAAGACGCCGGCCTGAAAGCGAATGTTATTGAGGACTGGGGCGACGACGAATCGATCGGGAAGGTTATTAGCCAGGTCCCCGGGGAAGGCTCCTCGGTCGCCCGCAATTCGACCGTGACGATCCGGATTAGTAAGGGTCAACAAAAGTTCCCCATACCTGACGTTAAGGGGCAGCTCTGTACCGACGCGATGGAGACACTGCGCCAGACCTTCAGCAATGTCGAGCAGAAGGATGCGCCGGCTGGTAGTGAGGGCCCCAATGACAAGGCCGGTCATGTGGTCTCAACCGATCCCGCGTCGGGGGACTTCCCCAAGGACAAGCCGATCGTCCTTTATTGTGCCACCGGCCAGATCATGATCCCTTATGTGGTTGGTAAACAACGTGATGATGCTCTGATCGAGCTTGGTCGAGCTGGCTTTAACCCGCAAAAGATTGAGATCATCTCCCGCGAGAACGAAGTGTCCGCGCCGGGCACTGTCCTGGAGATTGACCCCCCAGGGGGCACCCTCGTCGCCAGCGACACCCCGATTAAGATCATTGTCGCGGTCGCGCCAGCGCCACCATCGACGACCCCACCGACCGATCCGACGGACGGTGGGCCTTAAAGGACACTCGGTCGCCCTCAGCGCTCACCGCTTTCGTGTATTCTTTATGCACATGCGCGTGCTTAAGGTGCGAGCGTATGGCGTCCAAAGCGCTGAGATTGTATTAGGAAAGGCGGTGGGCTGGTGCCCGAGTCTAAGGTTCGCCCGGAAGCAGCGGCGAAGAAGAAGCTGCGTCGGCTCGAACAGGTTGCTGAAGTCAGAGCCGAGAAGGATCGGAAGGGGATGCCCGGCGAGCGCCGTTGGGTGCCACCGGTCTTCATCACCACGCTTCTGCTCGGTGTTGCTTGGATCGTCGTCGCCAATGTTGCCGGCAGCAAAATTGCCTTCATGATGGCCTTGGGGGCGGGGAACACTCTGATTGGTATGGGTTTGATCGCCCTATCATTCGTGCTCATGACCCTGTGGAAGTAGGCGCGACGAATTGCAATGTGGTCCAAGAGAAAACCGGTTGACTACACTTTGCAGCGGCGACGAACCTTGGAGGACCTCCAAGGAGCGTTGCGCACCATGGTCAGTCATGAAGCCCTTGACGCTGATCCACTCCTAATTCGCGCCGCCCTCCACCATGGCGATTTGACCGAGCGTCGCTGCCCGATCAATGCCTGCGGGCGGCTAATCACCCTTAACTACACCTTCGGCGACCAGCTTGGGCAGTATTCCGGTCGCATCAAATCGAGCGCGGAGTTAGCGCAGATGGAAAACGAATACGGGGAGTTCACGGTCTATGTGGTCGAGGTTTGCTCCGAATGTGGCTGGAACCACCTAATCGAATCGTACGTCTTGGGGGACGGTAAGGAACGTAAACCGCCGCGCCGCCTACCCACTGCAGAGGATATCTATGGCTACTGACACGCTAACGCGCTGGAATCAGGTCTTATCCCGTCGACTTGGCGGTCCCCTTGGTGACCATGTGCTGCGGCCTAGCGCGGGGTGGGCCTACATTTTGGGTACGGTTTCGTGGCTGATCTGCATGGTTCGCCAACTGCCCTGTCGACTGCCGAGTTCGGGAACGGTCGATACCTTCGGTTGGATGTGTTACACCGATATAACCGCTTTGTTCTATAGTCGCGGCCAGGGGCTGGGGGCGATGCCCTATGCCTCAATGCAGTGGGAATATCCCGTTCTTACCGGCTATTTTGCCTCGGTTGCGACCTGGATCTCACGGCTCTTTGGTGCCCACTATGCCTCGGATATCGACGGCTCCCAGATCATCTTCAATGCCCAGACCTATTTCGCAATCACCGCCGTGGGGCTCTTTTTGTGTTTGCTGTGGCTGATTCATTCGACGCTGAAGATTACGCCTAATAGCCCTAACCTGGCGATGATAATGGCGATCTCTCCCGTACTAATGCTGAACGGTCTGATCAACTGGGATCTGTTAGTGGTGGCGTTGACGGCGGCCGGTTTGGCGGCTTGGGTCGAAAAGAAACCCTACTGGGCCGGGCTGTGGTGGGGGCTCGGGGTTGCCGCCAAGCTCTATCCGATAGTCATCATCGGCGCTTTGTTTATCTTGTGTTTGCGTCGCGATGGGCGGTATTCGCCGTTGACCTGGATCAAGTTGACCGGCACGGCCGTGCTTGTTTGGTTGGCGACCAATATCCCGATCATGTTGGCCTACCCCAGCGGCTGGGAGGTTTTCTACCGCATGAACTCGGGGCGGGGCGCTGATCTGGGATCGCTTTGGTATGCCGCCTCGCTAGCGGGGATGCCTTTTTCGAATCCGGCTTGGTGGTCAAGAGCTGTGATGTTGGTTGGCTACCTGGGTTTGGCGGCCCTGATCTTCTTTGCCCGCCGCCCACCGCGGACCGCCCAGATCGCCTATCTGGCGGTGGCGATCATGGTGGTCGCCAATGTGGTTTATTCACCGCAGTATGTCTTGTGGATCCTGCCTTTGATTGTCTTGGTCCGTCCCCAGTTGGTCTCGCTTTACATCTTTACGGTCTCAGAGATGACCTATTACATCTTCATCTGGCTGTTCCTGCGGGGTAATAACCTGAGTTTGGGGATCTCCGATCGTCCCTGGTTGTATATCTTCTCGATTGCGCTGCGGATTGTCGCGACCGGTTGGGTGATGGGCGAGGTGGTCCGCGATATCTGGAAGGCGCCACCGCTGCCCGTCCCGCCGATGGCGGAACCGGGGGTGGCGTATAGCTCGGCGGTGGGTGACGAGCCGGTGGTGGATGACGACTCGGCGGATGGTCAGCCCACTAGCGAGACGGATGGTCAGCCCACTGGCGAGGCGGAGGATCTGGACCCTGGTGTCAAAGCCTGGTTGCAGTGAGGGCGACCGCCCACTTATTCGCTCCTGGGGAAGCTCCCCGGCTGGCGGTCCAGGGTTGGTTGACTTCGCGGTTTGCCTTGCTGATATCCGTTCTGGGTTTGGCTTGGGCTGGCGGGATTCCGATTGTGTCGGCTTTTTGCCGCTGGGACGCCCTGCACTACCTCGCGATCGCCGATGGTGGCTACACTGACCTGACCCAGACGGCTTTCTTCCCCGGTTTGCCGGGGCTGATGACGCTCCTGGCTTTGATCGGTGTGCCCGGCTGGATCACCGGGGTGGCCACAGCCTGGATTGGCTCGGCTTTCACCGCCTGGGGGCTCTACCGGCTGGCGGGCGACCCGATTAGGGGGGCCTTGGCGGTCTGGGCTTGGTCCTTCGCGCCGATGGCGATCTTCACCGTCGTTCCTTATACCGAAGCGATCTTCGGTGCTTTCGCTGTCTGGGCTTTTTGGTTTGCCAAGCAGAAACGGTGGGGGTTGGCGGCGACCTTGACCGGTTTCGCTTGCCTATTTCGGGTTTCGGGGTTGTTTCTGATTGCCGCCCTGGTGGTCGTGGCCTTGGTCGAGAAGTCTAGTTGGGGTGTTAGGGTGCGGCGGCTGTTGTGGTTGGCGATCCCAATGGGCGTCTTGGCGGTCTATCTAGGGTTTATGCGGCTGGCCTTCGGCTCTTGGACGGTTTGGTTTGACGCGCAATACCAGGGCTGGGGAAGGCGGTTCCGCTGGCCTTGGCTCGCGGTCATCGAAACCCTTAGGCTCGGTGGGGTCTCGGTCCCAGCTAGCCATGGGAACGTCGCCGTCTTCCGCTGGGAACTGGCGGCTTTTACCATCGGCTTGGCCTTGACGATCTGGTGGTTGGTCCGCAAACGCTGGGTCGCTGCCAGTTGGGTCGGTCTCCAAGTGCTCGCTTTGTCTTGCCAGGTCTGGTTAGTCTCGATCGCCCGCTCGATGCTGTTGTGGTTCCCCTTATTCCTCGTCTTCGGCGACCTCGGTTCCGGCGCGGTTGATCGACGCCGCAACCGCCTACGACGGATCATGATCGGTCTCGCTTTGGCCTGCGAGATTGTCGCGATGGAGTGGTGGGCTTGGCGGTATGTACGGGGGGCCTGGGCAGGGTAAGAGTGGGGTGTCTGGTCTGGGATCTGGGCCTACGAAGTGACGCCATTATCACAGCGTGAAGCCACTCAAAACACTGATTTGGCAATACATGGCAACGCAGGATCTGGGATCGCTGGCCTTGTAACAAAGGCACAATGATAGCACTTGACGTACCCCCTTTTGACAAGCCAATGATAGCTGGTACCCAACGATGATTGTCGCTTTTGGGAGGCAAAAACCAGGAGGCAATCGTGGACCAAATATTGGCAACTCACTGAAATAGAGGGAATTTTTCTAGTAGCAAGGTCCCGTTCGGTTATAAGCTTGGCAAAGAGATAAGTATCCAACCAATCTACAGGGGCGATGCTCCTCGGATTGTGTGGAAAACGGGTTATCCAAAGGATGAATCGGGATCCCTTGGACCTGAGTCGTCGGAACTGCCAAACACCGATTTCTTGATAGCACATGCGAGCGGACATTTCAATCTGGGATTCTGGTCTAAGGTTGTAAACAGGAAGTGTTTGGAAATAGTTTCTTACTCAACGGTTTCCCTTGAAGAATGGCATACCTACCTCAAACTAGTAGAACACGGAGATAATGGTGGAAAGAAACGACGATAAGGTTGCATTGACTGCAAGCGAGAAGAACCGCATTCGCGGTAAGGAGGCCCTCAAGGCGTCCTCAGTCTTGCAGAATATTCAGCGACTCAAGAAGGAATCTTCAGTGGCCCAGCAGGCGCTAGATAACGCTGTCATCAAAGCGCGGTCCGAAGGTTATTCCTGGGTCGCGATCGCGGCAGGGTTGGGGGTGTCCCCTCAAGGTGCGCGTCAGAAATACCTCCGCGTCACTGCGTGATTAGCCATACTAAAGGCTCTCGATCTAGGGGTGATCGGGAGCCTTTGGTATGTCCCCTTTGTCCACCTACTCGGCGTCGCGACCGGCCGAGAACTGGGATTGGTAGAGGTCGTAGTAGGCACCTTTTTGGCTGATCAAGGCGCGGTGGTTGCCTTGTTCGACGATATCGCCGTGCTCCATCACCAAGATGGTGTCAGCGTCGCGGATCGTCGACAGCCGGTGGGCGATGACAAACGAGGTCCGACCCTTGCGTAAGGCACCCATCGCCCGTTGGACCAAGACCTCGGTTCGGGTGTCAACCGAGGAGGTGGCCTCGTCGAGGATCAGGATCGACGGATCGGCGAGGAAAGCCCGAGCAATCGTCAGCAACTGCTTCTCACCAGCCGAAACGTTGGAGCCCTCTTCGTCAATGACCGTGTCATAACCTTCTGGCAACGAACGGACGAAACGATCGACATAGGTGGCCTTGGCGGCCGCCATGATCTCGTCATCGCTGGCCTCCGGTCGCCCGTAGGCGATGTTCTCGCGAATCGTACCGTGGAAAAGCCAGGTCTCTTGGAGGACCATGCCAATCTGGGAGCGCAAGGCGGCCCGGGGCACGGTGACGGTGTCGACACCATCGAGGGTGATTCGACCATCAGTGATGTCGTAGAAGCGCATGAGCAGGTTGACTAGGGTGGTCTTGCCGGCACCGGTCGGCCCGACGATAGCGATGGTCTGACCGGGTTCGGCTTTCAGCGACAGCCCGGTGATCAGCGGCTTGTCAGCGGCGTACGAGAAGACGACATCATCGAAGGTGACGGCGCCTGCGATGTTGCTGGGCAGCTCATCGGTGCCTTCCTCACTCTGCTCGGCCTCATCGACGACCTCAAAGACCCGCTCCGCCGAGGCAACGCCGGACTGGAGGAGGTTCATCATCGAAGCGATCTGGTTGATCGGCTGGGTGAACTGGCGGGAATACTGGATGAAGGCCTGGACGGAGCCGAGCGAGATATTGCCCGCTGCCACCATCAGACCACCAGCGACGGCGATCACGACATAGCCGATATTGCCGATGAAACCCATCACCGGCATGATGATATTGGACAGGAACTGGGCGCCGAAAGCGGCTTCGTAAAGCTCCTGGTTCTTGGCGTTGAACTCGGCTTCCACCTCGCGGTGGCGGCCGAAGACCTTAACCAAGGCCTGGCCGGTATAGGCCTCTTCGACCTGGGAGTTGAGTTCACCGGTGTTCTTCCACACCGCCGCAAACTTGCGCTGACTACGCTTGGCGATCTGCATGACAGCGATGATCGACACCGGAATGGTGATGACCGCAACCAGGGTGAGCCAAGGAGAGATCGTCAACATCATGATCAGAACCCCAAGCACCATCAAGACCGATTGGATGACCTGTTGGAGGGTTTGCTGCAGTGACTGGGAGATATTGTCGATGTCGTTGGTGACCCGGCTGAGCAGTTCGCCGCGCGGTTGGTGGTCGAAATAGGACAAGGGCAAGGAGTCGAGTTTGGTGGCGACCTGTTGGCGCATCGAGTAGACGGTCCGCTGGACAATCCGGTTGAGGAAGAGGCCCATGGCGATCATGACGGTAGCAGACGTCACGTACAACCCTAGAGCGGCTAACATGATCAACCCGAGATGGGAGAAGTCGATGCCGACCCCAGGAGTGAAGTCGATCGCCTGAAGCATATCCATCATCTGAGCGGGGACGTCGGGCCCGGAAGCACCAGCCTGGTTGGCGAAGTCAATGATCGCCAGCACATCCGCTTTGGTCAGATTCGCCGGATCACAGCCTAGTTGGGCGCAGATCTGCGGCAGCGCCTGGGCGAACTGGGGTTGAGCGAGTTGCTCGCCAATCATCCGCCCGATCACCCCGGAGAAGATCGTGTCCGTAGCGCGCCCGAGCAGTTTCGGGGCGTAGACATTGAGGCTGACCCCGATAAGCCCGAAGACGAAAACGAAGATTAGCTTGATCCGTTCCGGCTTGAGATAGCTGATCAACCGCTTCAGGCTAGGCCAAAAGTTGATCGCCTTCTCGGCTGGGCCCCG
>JAIRKB010000182.1 GCA_031260385.1 Propionibacteriaceae bacterium
GACTTTAGGATATAGGTCGTCCGGTGACCCTGGCGTACATCCCTCACGTTCTTCTGGGTCATCAACGTGACGGGATCCCAAAGCATGTGTACGGGCGTTGTACGGCTAACGAAGCTGCCATCGGAGAGCGAACCGGTGGCATTATGCCCTGCCGCCATCAGGTTGATCCCGTCGAGGGCGATCGCCGGCGAGAAGTATGGGCCGTTGCCATTGGTGCCGGTGGTGATCGGCAAGGTGATGTTATTGCCTTGGTTGTCGACCCCAAAGTTGGTCAAGCCGAAGAGCGGGCGAATGTCGATCCCCATGGTGGGGTTCTTGGATTCGAGCGGGTCACGCCACTTCTGGAGATCGCGCAAACCATGATCGATCGCTTCGAGCTGAATGTGAACGGTGTATTCGAGTTCCTCATAGGTCGCCAGGTGGAGCAGCTTAATCGATTCTAGAATCGTGGTCGTCCGATCGCCGTGGGCGAGGGGTTCCGCCCAGTAGAACCAGCCATCAGTGTCGCGGATCCAGAATGGTCCGGTCATCGGGCCGGTACCTCCCGTATAGGCGGTCTTCCATGTGGCCACGGGGACAATATCCGGGCCCATCGTCCAGGTGACATAGGTGCTTTCCGTACCCTTGTAAATCCACGGGCCATACTGAGCGGTGGCGCCGCCGTCTAGATCGTGAATCTTGAGGGTTTCGGTTAGCATAACGCGAACGTAAGTTGGCTTGTAGTAGGTCGAACAGTCGACACCACTGACTGCCCCGTTATCCTCTAGGTGGCCGCCGCTGGCTTCGTAGAGGGGATCAAGGTGGTCGTAGGTGATGTAGACCGGCTTAACGACCGGCACTTCCACCTCCCAGTCGGTCTTGGTGCGCGCGACATAGTCAAACTCGTTGACCAGGATTGGTTGGTAGTCCGATTCGGACAAGGCGTGGAAGGTGTTGGAAAAGCGTTGGCTAAAGTCGAACCAAGCCCAGGTCCCGCCGGTGGCCAATGCAACTGCAATGACAATGACGGTGGCGATGCCTAGGCGTTTGTGGCTCCGATTCGCTGGGGGGGTCATGGTTTGTTCCTCGGGGCTGAAGTTGTCTGTGGGCGTTTTTGGGGGTGGCGAGTGGGGGTGTCGACACTTCCTTAGCGCGTTAATACAGTATCATAATCCCGCCCAGTGAGACAGAGCCAATTATCGTTGGTTTGTCTAACCTACAACGTCAGAATCAACCCAATCGAAAGTCTTGGTGACCGCCTTCTTCCAGTTGCGATAGAGGCGTTGGCGCTCGGGGACTTCCATCTGGGGAATCCAGCGCCGATCCTCGGCCCAGTTAGCAATCACATCGGCTTCCCCGGCCCAGAAACCGATCGCGATCCCGGCGGCGTAGGCGGCTCCCAAGGCGGTTGTTTCGGCGACAACTGGACGTACGACCGGCACGCCGACCATGTCGGCGAGGAACTGCATTAGAAGGTTATTGGCGGTCATGCCACCATCGACCTTCAGCTCGCCGAGGTGGATTCCGGAGTCGGCCTCCATGGCATCGAGGACATCGCGGGTCTGGAACCCGGAGGCTTCGAGGGCGGCCCTCGCGATGTGGCCACGGTTAACATACCTTGTCAAACCCAGGATGGCGCCCCGGGCGTCGCCGCGCCAGTAGGGGGCGAAGAGGCCGGAGAAGGCGGGCACGAAATAGCAGCCGCCGTTGTCGGTTACGGAGAGAGCCAGTTTTTCGACCTCGGGGGCGGAGTCAAACATCTTCAGATTATCGCGTAGCCATTGGACGAGCGAGCCGGTGACGGCGATGGAGCCCTCTAGGGCATAGATGGGGGGTTGGTTGCCGATTTGATAGGCGACGGTGGTTAGGAGGCCGTTTGAGGAATGTACGGGATGGGCGCCGGTGTTCATCAACATGAAGCAACCGGTGCCGTAGGTGTTCTTGGCCGAGCCAACCTCAAAGCAGGCCTGACCGAAACTAGCGGCCTGCTGGTCGCCGAGGTTGCCCGCCACCGGGATCCCCGCTAGGCAGGGTTCCTTGGCAAGACCATAGATCGCTGAGGAGGGCTTGATCTCGGGCAACATGGTCGCCGGGATCCGCATTTCGGCGGCGATATCGGGGGCCCAGGTCAGGGTTTGCAGATCCATCAGCATCGTCCGCGAGGCGTTCGTGACGTCGGTGATGTGAAGCCCGCCGTCAATCCCCCCGGTCAGATTCCAGATCAGCCAGGTGTCGATCGTACCCATGATTAACTCACCGGCCTCAGCCCGCGCCCGGGCGCCCTCGACATTGTCGAGGATCCAGGTCACTTTCGGGCCCGCAAAATAGGTCGCCAGCGGCAGACCCACCCGCGCCTTGTAGCGGTTCTGATCGCCTTGGGCTAGCTCGTCGACGATCGCTTGGGTCCGGGTGTCCTGCCAGACGATGGCGTTGTAGACCGGCTGGCCGGTGGCCCGGTCCCAAACCACGGTGGTCTCACGCTGGTTGGAGATGCCGATTGCCGCGATATCGTCCCGTCTCAGCCCGGCCTCATCGAGGGCGCCAGTGATAACCTGGAGGGTGTTGGCCCAGATCTCCCCCGGATCGTGCTCAACCCAACCCGCCCTGGGAAAGATCTGGGTGTGTTCTAGTTGATGGGCCCCAACGATCAGTCCGAAATGGTCAAAAACAATGGCGCGCGAGCTGGTCGTACCAGAGTCGATGGCGAGAATAAAGTCCTGCGACATGGCTTCAGCATAACCAGATAACTGGTCTAGGGCCCGGTCTGCGGGTGGCTGTCGATTATTTTCTTTGTTTTATATCTGGATACCTAGTCAGCGGAGCCTAACTAGTGAGAGAATGTGCAGTAGGTGAGGAGCATGATGCACGAACGATACGATGATATGTACGAAGCTTGTGTGCGCTATTACGTACACGACGAGACGATGGACTCGATTGCCCGCCATCTCAAATTATCCCGCTCCTCCGTTTCACGGCTGCTCGCCGAGGCTCGAAACTCCGGCATGGTCCGGATCTCGGTGGAGGCCCCCCAGGGGTCCCTCTCCCCCGTCGCCCAGAGCTTGTCGGCGATCTTTGGGGTTCGGGTCCACCTGGCGACCCTCGGCGATTCGGCGCCGATCGCGCTGCGTTTCGAACGGGTATCGAAGTTGGCGGCAACCCTGCTGCGCGATGGGGTCAATGACGGGGACAATATTGGGGTGGCTTGGGGGGTGACCTTGTCGTCGATGGTGCCCTACCTCGAGCGCCGCCTCCTCCACGATGCGACGATCGTCCAGATGAACGGAGGTACGAACGTGCACGACACCTCGGCCCGCCACGTCGCCGCGATCCTCCAAGCCCTGTCGGCAAACTTTGACGCCCGGATCGTCTCCTTCCCAGTCCCGGCCTTCTTTGACTATGCCGAAACCAAGGAGGCAATGTGGCGCGAACGCTCGGTGAAGATGGTCCTCAACCTCCAAGCCAAACTCGATGTCGCTCTCTTTGGCGTCGGCTCGATCGGAGCGCGCGTGCCGTCGTACGTCTACACCGCTGGCTTTCTCGACGACTCCGAACTAACCGCCCTCAAAGCCGAAGGGGTGGTCGGTGACGTCTGCACCGTCCTAATCCGCGAGGACGGCACCTACGAAGACATCGCCCTCAACCAACGCGCCTCCGGCCTAACCCCCGCCGAGTTACAACGCATCCCTAAGCGAATCGGCATCGTCGCCGACCCCTCCCGCGCCCCCGCCCTCCTCGGAGCCCTACGCGCCAAAACCATGACCGACCTAGTCTGCGACGACACCACCGCCCGCGCCCTCCTAGACCTTTACGACTCTACCGACCGCCGGGGCCGGTGACCGTCCCCTTCGACTCCAGATTCACTTGGGGTCGAGGAAGTCGGCGCAGAAGTCGGAGATTAGTTGGGCTAGTTGGGGGCCGTGGGTTTTTAGGAGGTCGCCGGTGCTGGGGAGATAGCGGGTGGTGGCGTTCGCTAGGCGGGCGAACTCTTCGGCGCTCTGGCGGGAGGCGGGGTCGTCTTCTGAGGCGATTGCTAGGAGGGGGGTACGGATGGCAGCTGGGTCGATGCCGAGCCCGGCTAAGGCCAAGGCGTCGAGGGCGGTGAGGATATGTTCTTTATCAACCCCCCTGAAGAGTCCGGCGGGGGTCAGTTTGACGAGGCGGCGTTGACGGTTCAGGGTGGCGCGATCAGGGATTAGGGGGGTGGCGATGAGGACCAGATGCCCGATCCGATCCGGGTGGGCGATTGCCACGCGCGCCGCTACCAGCCCGCCCAAGGAGTAGCCCACCAGATCTGCCCGAGTGGCACCACGCGCTTCCATGACATCGAAGACCGCTTCCACTGCTTGGTCAATATCGAAGCCGCTATGCTCGGTCGGCTTCAACCCTTTCAACCAGGGAGCGACCATCGCCTGATCAGGATTAATCGCCCCAACCACCTCCTGCCAGGCAGGCGGCGATTGTCCGGGACCATGAAGGAAGATCAGCAGGGGAGTATCCATACCCACCATCTTCTCATTCCCCGCCGCCATCGGCGAATGCAGCAATCCTGATAGCGCAGCGGGCAGGAGTGGGATCAAGTTCGCGCGTAGATAAGAGAGCGGCTCGTTTCCATTTTCTCCTGCCTCCGCTTGTTAGGATGGCGTTCGCCGCCTATACCCTCATTTTCGGACCCCGCTTCATACTCGATGACCACGATGTGAGAATCTTCTTGTCAAATGCGGTTTTTCCGGTGAATAATCATCCCCAACATACTCATTCCATGCGGGTTTACGAAGTCGTAGTCTGCATAGCGTAAAGGGGATTATCGTGATGAGTGGTATTGGTGAGGGGTTTGGCACACAAGCAATGGCAGAAAGCGTCCGCGTTGATCGGGTTGATGGTCGTTCTTGGGGAGCTCGTGGTCCTTGGTGGTGGTTGGTGTTGTCGGTGGTGACTGCTTTGGCGGTGTTGGTGTCTGGGGTTGTGTCTTCTCCGGCTTTTGCGGTGCCTCCGTCTTCGGTTCCGTCGACGCGGAGTGGTTCTAAGGGGTCGCCTGAGGATGTGGCTCCTCTTGCTGCTTCGGGGGCTTCGCTTAGTCCTTCGGTGGGTACGTCGTCTGTGGTGGGTGTGACGGGTCCGGCACCTGTGGTTGAGGCGCGGGCTGTGGTGTCGTCTGATAGTTTTGATGTTGAGACGTCGGTGTTGGTGGCGCAGGATGAGTCGACGCAGACTTTTAAGAATTTGGATGGGACGTTTACTACGGCGGTGTTTGCGGTTCCTAGGTGGGTTCAGTTGTCTGATGGGTCGTGGACTGAGGTGGGCACTGTGGTGACGCCTACGGTGGATGGTGGTGGGCGGGTGGATCGTAACCCGTTGTCGCCGAGGTTTGCGGCTAGTGGTGATTCGGAGGATTTGTTGAGTGTGACGCGTAATGGGGTGAGTTTGTCGATTAGTTTGTTGGGGGCGAAGGCTTCTTCGTTGAAGTCGCGGGGGAGTCGGGCGACGTATTCTGGTGCGGCGGGGGATGGTAGTGATTTGGTGTATGAGGTGACGTCGGGGTCGGTGAAGGAGGCGGTGGTGTTGTCTGTTCCGCCGAAGAGAGCGCCGGAGTATCGGTGGTTGATTAAGGGGTCTGGTTTTACTGCGCGGGTGGGTGTGGATGGTCGGATTGAGATTGTTTCGTTGGCTGATGGTAGTGTGACGATGTCGATTCCTCCGGCGTTGGTGGTTGATTCTTCGGGGGTGACTGGGGTGTCGGAGCCAGCTATGGTGAATGCTCCGATGATGTTGACGCAGCAGGATGGGGCTTGGTTGTTGACAATCACGCCGTCTTTGGAGTGGTTACAGGATCCGGCGCGGGTGTATCCGGTTTCGGTTGATCCGACGATTAGTTT
>JAIRKB010000214.1 GCA_031260385.1 Propionibacteriaceae bacterium
ACGAGATGGTGAAGCCCCGAGGAAGATGTGGAGCCGATATACATACCGGGACGGACTCGTACGGCTTCCAAGCCTTCCAGCACAGTAATGGCGTCAGCGTCATAGGACCCTTCCTCAACGCGGGAAGTCAGTTGGTCATTATTGAGGCGGATATCCTCCACCCTAGCGCTTGCCGACTCCTGGTCGTCAGCGCCCAAGGGCTCCGGTTCGAATGCCATGTATCTCCTATGTAATGCGGTCGGCCTAGCGCCCTGGCGCCGTCTCGCCCAACCGCTCTATTCTACCCTCTTTCTGGCTACCACATCGGATATTAGCCACCAACTGAGAGGATTATTAGCCAAAACCGGCGAAATTTAGCCCCCTGACCGCCGAGACCACCCCAGACGTACGTCCCTACGTCCCCAACACCCCCCCGGCAGAAAGCCAACCCATGCCCAACTAAGCTAGTGGGCCCATAGACGATCGAGTGGTAGGGCAATCAAACGATCATCATAGTGATGAGCGCGTGTGCCCATGTGGAGGCAAACGCCAACGCCAAATGCGGGTCCTACCTTGTCGCGAAGTTTCGCAAGCGATCGGAACGACGCTTTGCTGGCGTGGGTGCTTGCTTTGACCTCAATAGCGACGATCATACCGTCATCGCGTTCCACAATGAGATCAACTTCGTCATCGTCATAGGTTCGCCAATGTCCCACGGAGGTAATACCATCCATCCAAGACACCTCTTTTAGGACTTCCCCGACCACGAATGTCTCCGCTAGGTATCCAAACTCTGTGAGATAGGTCGGGTCGGTTCCAGCCAGTTTGTCTGGTGAGAGGTGTAGCAGGCGAGCGGCGACCCCAGAATCAACAACGTGGAGCTTAGGATTACCGGCGCTCCGAGTGGTCAGGGTTTTACCCCAGGCAGGTAGGGTTCGAAGCAAGAAAACTGCCTCAAGTAGGTACGTATAGCTGGCGACAAGGTCTTTGTTGAGTTGAAGGGTCTGCGCGACATTATTCATGTTCAGAATCCGCGCCGTTTGTCCAGCGAGTGCTTTAAGGACTGCAGGCAGAGCCTGGGCCTGTCTGAGCTTCTTCAAGTCAGCGACATCTTTTGCTAGTGTGGCGCGGACATAGTCATCGAACCAACGGGCTCGGCCCACTGTTGTTGAGCGGACCAACGCATCAGGAAAGCCCCCCGTGACAATTAGGTCAACGTACGCCTGTCGGGTTGTGGCTGACTCAGTTGAGTTAACAACCTCTGCGCCCTGCTCGAAGAGACGTTCCACCAAGCCGCCATGATGACTAAGCTCACTTTGGGCTAGTGGGAGTATCTCCATACGATGGAGCCTTCCAGTGAGAGCTTCGGCGGTTTTCGGCAAGGTGTCATGCCTCGATGAGCCTGTTAAGACGAACTGTCCAGGCCTAGAGCCGACCTGATTAAGCCGCGCTTTTATGGCTGAGAGTAGGTCTGGAGCATGTTTATACTCGTCGATTAACACCGGTCCAGGGACGCTAATCATCAGCGTTGGATCCATGAGGGCTGCTGCTCGCGTCGGCAGATCATCCAGATCTATGATCGTACCGCCGGTGAGGTGGGCGATCTGGCGCATAAGAGTGGACTTCCCGACGGCGCGCGGCCCTTCAAGCAAGATGACTGGCTCTTCGCTTAGGCGCTTAAGGACGACTTTGAAAGTATGTCGGGTGATGAGATCATTTTGCGAATCCACAACGCTATTCTACACCACCATTGCCCATACAACCAGAAAAATCGAACCACTTGTACCAGAAAAATCGAAGCACAGTAACCAGAATAATCGAAGCACAGTAATCAGAAAAGTCGAGACTAGCGACGATCGTGACAAAGCCCAAGGGAGACTTCGCCGCACTGATGTGCCCGGTTAGACTCCTAGATAGCGAGATTACGAGCCCATTTAGGTGCGTCTAGGCGGCTATCGGTCTCAGACGACTAAAAATAACAGTAATGTACAATACGGCGCTTATGGCTATAATTGAGTTATGAGTACTTTGACTGTCACCGACGCGCGTGCGCGATTAGCTGAGGTGGTTGATCAGGTCCGGGTGAGCAAGGATCCGCTCTTTTTGACGCGTCGTGGTCGGCGAGTTGCGGCGGTTATTGATGCCGACGACCTGGATCGCTTGATTGCGGCAGCCGAAGATCTTGCCGATATCACTGCAGCGGCTCAGGCGCGCGCTGAGCTCGATGCGGGCTCAGAACTGGTTCCCTGGGAGCAGGTCAAGGCTGATCTCGGGTTAACGTGAGCTACCAGGTTCAACTAACTCCAGCGGCCGCGCGACAGTTAAGGAAAATGGATCGTCCGGGAATCCTACGGGTGCAAGCGGCGATTGATTTGCTGGCTGGGGACCCCAGGCCGCCGGGAGCACGCAAGCTCGTTGGTGGAGCCGGTGAGTGGCGAGTACGCACCGGCGACTACCGGATCATCTACGAAGTTCACGAGAGAGTTCTGCGGGTGCTGGTGATTGTCATTGGACATCGCCGCGACATCTATCAAAGCCGATAGGCTCAAGCCTCTAGCTCTCGGCGCAATCTAGTATCTATGCTAGAATAACAAGTATGACGATACTGTCGCTGACGGAGTTCAATCAGAACCCTTCTCGGGTGGTGCGCTTGCTTGAGGACGACCCGCGATCAACGATTTGTGTGACCAAGCGGGGAAAGCCAATTCTCCAAGTTACGGCCATCCGACCCACCGATGATCCGATCACAACCCTGGTTGCTAGGGGTTTGGCTAGTCTGCCTGCTCGCGCCTCCTGTGAACCAGTTCAGTATGGTGATGACCTCCTACCCTCAGGACTCGACCTGATGACCAGCCTTGATCATGATCGGAATCGTCTTGACTAGGCCTTGGTATGTCGACTCGTCAGTGGTTTTGCGAATCGCGAAAGAAGGTTCTCCGGCGGCGCGCGGCTGGTTTGATACTGCCCTCGCGGCCGGTGAGGTCTTTGTCGCCTCTCACCTAATGCGGGTCGAAGTCTTGCGAGTCCTTGCTAATAACAATCTCGACGCTGCCGGGGCGATAGACGTCATCTCGCGATTCATCTTGTTATCCCTTGACGACGAGCTTGCCGATGAGGCCGTGGCGATCAAGGCGTCACTGGGCAGCGCCGACGCCCTCCATGTCGCCTCTGCCCTTCGAGTGGGTGCCGATGCCATCTCAGTCGTCACCCACGATGCCCAGATGGCAACCGCCGCCAAAGCCCTCGGTTTTCAAGTCTTCGACCCAGTAATGGACGACCCCCGCCGCCCCGCAGTCACCGTGCCTAGCGGGAGCTAAAGCGAGGCTCGCTGGGGGTTCGACGAGCTTATTTGGTGACGAAGGCGGTGGTGGCGGTGGATTGGGGCGGGGGAGTTCCCTTGGGTAGGAGCAAGATCTGGACCGCTTCCATCCGCAGGGAGCGGCCTTGAGACCCGGCGGGATTGCCATTTGATGTCCACGCTAGCCAGCCGTACCCTTGGACGTGCGCTCGATACCAGATGTCGTGGGTAGAGGCAATCGGGCCAGTGAGGGTGATCTTTAGCGCCTCCATTCGCAAGCTCTTGCCGGTCGTTCCGGCAATCTTCCCATTCGACACGGCGGCCATCCAACCCTTGGATTGAACATGGGCGGCGACGGAGACGCCGGAGCCCGCCGGAAGGTTTTGTACGGTCAGCTGGAGGGCTTCCATGCGACGGGCTTTGCCGGTCGTACCAGCGGTAGCGCCATCGCTAACCGTGGGCAACCAACCCTGCGAGGCGACATGGGCGGAGTAACTTATGGCAGCGGCTTTCGTTAGGTAGGCGCCGCCGCCTAGAGGGCTCGGGGCCGTGCCGACTGGCTCGAGAGATATCTGGATCGCCTCGATACGATAACCGTAGCCTTGGGTGCCAGCCGGCTGGCCATCTTTCGTCCAACCGAGCCAACCGCGGCTTTGGACATGCACTCGATACCACACTGAATGGGTGTTGGCGATCGGCCCGCTGAGCGAAATCTTGATGCCTTCGATCCGTCGGCCTTTGCCGGTGGTTCCGGCGGTCTTTCCGTTCGTCACGCTAGCCATCCAACCGAGGGTCTGCACATCGGCCGAGTAGGTGACCGACGAACCAGTCGGGGCATCTGGCAAAGCAATGGTGAAGGCCTCGAGACGTTTTGACTTGCCAATCGTGCCAGCGGTTGCTCCATCTTTTACGCTCGCCATCCACCCAAAGGACTGGACATGAGCGGTGTAGGTGACGCTGCGGTTTGGACTAGGCGGCGTACCCGGCGCGAAAGTAACCGCGCCGCCGCCACTGGGGACGGTTGCCCAGCCGTTTTGGAACTGCTGAGTGAGCTGCCCACTAGAGTTCGTGTAGGCATCGGTCAACGGGAAACCCCAATTACCGAGAGCGCCCCCAGCGTTAAGAAATGCCGTGGCGATCGACCCGGTGACAGTGTGAGCGTCGGTCGTGCTTGTCCAGTAGATTGAACCGTTTTTGAACTCGGTGTAGCGACCATTGCCGATCGGTTGCTCGAGACGATAGGGCTGACCAAGAGTGCCGGTCGCGCCACCAAGGCTTTGCCACTTCGGCTGGATGGGACTAGCGGTCGCGCCTGCCATCAGGGCGACAACCTCGTGCCGGATCTCCTCCATCTTGGCGATGACAAACTTCCCTGGGCAAGCGGTGGCGCTGACATCTTGGTGTTTGAAGATCGTCGCAAGGGTCTTGCCACCAATTGAGACCGTGCCTAGGGGGTTACGGTAATAACTCTGCAGCTTCCAGGCGATCAGGTGTTCAGCCGCCTCAAGGGCGACCGGGGTTGGCTCAGCGGTTTCGGAGTTCATCATGAACGAGATGCCGACAGTCTGGAGATTCCACGTTCCAGCGTGCGCGCCGTGAACCGGGAGATCGGCCCCACCATAATGGCCTTCGTAAATAGTGCCGAACTTGTCGATGAGGAAGTTGTAGCCGATATCGCACCACTCGAGGGACTGGTGGTAGGCCTGGATCCCGCGGACGATACCGGGCGCTTCAGCTTGGGTATAGACGTTAGACCCAGCGGTATGGTGGACGGTAATCGCGATCACGGTAGCGTCAACGGTCGTCTTACAGTCCGGCGCTGCCGCCCCCCATTGAGCCCGGGTCTGGAAAGCGGGAGCGTCCAGGAAATTGCTGATAGTGGTGCTAGCTGGAGCAATATCTGCCCCCGCCCGGCCCTGATTTCTCGGGCCTGCCCCCGGTTCGATAACGACGGCTTGAAGATCGGATATTGAACTGTCCTCATCACCAATCGCCTGAACCTGCAGCCCATCCGAATCGCCCACCCAGATGGCATCGGAAGAGAAGGTCCCGTCGTTCTTGACGATCACATCGTCAGTGGTCGAGAAGGTGTACCACTGGCTCCACCCGTCAGCCGAGTGAGTACGCAGATATAGTACGGGTGCCCCCTCAGCCTCCGCCCAAGTCAAGGCCACCAGCGAAAACTCTTCGATATCAAGACACTCATAGGCACCAACAAGGGTTCCCTCGCCAGCCTGCTCATCGATGGCGGTGTCCGACTCCGGGTCAACCACCGTCAACGTCACCCCGTTATCGGTGACATTCAAAGTCGGGCTCACTTGCGGCGTCTCGATCGGTGGTTCCTCGGCTTGCGCCGGGGCCAAGCCCCAACCGAGGCCGAGGGCAGCGACGAGGGCCAATAAGCTCGTCACGGGGGGCCTAACGCGCTTAAGAGTCACTAGCTCTTCCTTGTCAACAGGTACTAAAAATATGATTGCTCGAAAAAGACTATCGGAAAATCATCGCGGAAGCACCCCTAGAACGCACATTCACTTAACGCCATACTCCTTCAAAAGAGTGACTAGTGGCGCCACGAGCGTGTCCCAATCAAACCGCCAGTCCGTCCGCATTCCCGACTTCGGGGGCATCGGGCTCAAGAGATAATAAATATCAGGAATGTGGGCTAACTGGGCAAAGAAGTACTCATTGGTCGCCCGATAAGATGCTGACCCCAAGAGTATGACGGCTTTGGCGCGTGAGGAGTGGACTAGGTTGAACATGCCAGATCCGCAGAAGCCAGCGACCACCTCCGCGTTCCGAAATATTGATATCTGGACATCGAAGGGGAAGTCTTCGGGGTAGATGACATCAAAACCATACTGTCGAAATAAATCCTCAAGCCCCTGGGCGTTCACGCAGGAGCGCTTGGTAAGCTTTCTTGAAACAAAGATGCGGCCTGAAACTGGGGCGGTGCCCTTTGCGCGCTGCGCTAGCTGATCGAACGTCTCGGCGATAACCGGATGAGCATAGCCAGGCCGCAGGTACTGGAAGCCGATGGTCGGCGACACGAGATCGGTGACGGTCACGGCGTCTGTAAGGAAAATAATGTCGTCGAGGGAGATTCCGAATGGGGCAAGTTCAAGGATCGAGCGGGCGTTCACCTCGCTGTCGCTTGCCCCGAACATGAGCGCTTTCCCAGCTGGAAACCGCTGCTTGAATAGCGGCCAAGCCCATAGCTTGGGCAAGGTTTGCGTCATGAGGTGGCCAAAATGATAACCCCAGCCAGAGGACAGATCGAAATAGGTCCCATCAAGGGCTTGCGTTGCCCTGAAGTGGTTTTCTTGATGTTCTTGTAAGAGACCGTATCGGCCTATACGTTCAACCACTTGCGCCTGGATTAGGCGGTCATTCCGGGAATGCGGAAGCTGGGGGGCAGCACAGTGCTGTCAGTAAACACCATGTTGTGATAACCATAGGTGATTGGCGCTCCGGAGTATCGCCAGACCGTAAGCTCTGGACTATCCAAAGAGGTGGGGAAGTGCCAGTGCTTCCGCTTAGCGGCAGATTCAACATGAAGGCGGGGAGCTCGGTCCGCTGTACATTCGGGCACCTTGCCCAAAACCTCGACACGCAGATCTGGATCCCTGGTCGCGAACTCTCGTAACTCGGCTTCGGGTACGAGCCGACGATGCTGAGCTAATTTCTGGTATCGCTGCCACCGGTGCAGATCAGGCAGTCTAACAAGATGAGTCTCCTCTAGCACCTCAGCTAAAACCTCTACATCGATGCTGGCCGTGGTTGGACTGAGATTGAGTGTTCCACCGGATCGTATCTGTAGCGCGAGCAATCGAACCAAGTCCGGCAGGTTATCAGCAGGCACCGGGTCTGCAACGACGCAGATATCGAAGGGTGGAAGCGGTGCAAGTTGCCTCTCGATGTTGTCAAGCATGTCAGGGAAGGGGATGGTGTTCCAGTCAAGATCCTGCGTCACGACGACGAGATTGGGGGCCTTTGTGGCAATGCGTTCGCGAAGGTCGTCTCGGCCTATCCAAAGACAACGCTTCCAGCAACCCTTACCTGGTGACAACTGTAAACTACCCATCGCTTGCCTTGGTTCGATAAATCGAGTGTGCCAAGTTCGTCGTACCCTTCTGAGAATCGGCTTCGTAAACGAGAACGCCTGGCGACGTGGCCGTGGAAGAAGCTGCTGATCCAGGTATTGCCCCGCACTAGGCTGACACTTGCTTGGCTCGAGACCGGGCCTTGACTTTGCGAAGGGGGGCAGTCCAACGCCAGGAGCGCGAACTGCGCAATCGGGCCAGCTCTTTTTCGGCGGCTTGGGCTCTTTGCAGAGCGACAGTGGTCTGGGCGTTAGCGGTGGCGACTTCGGCATTAGCGGCAGCCACATTTCGCTTGGCTGTCTCAAGGGCCGCAAGGGGTTCCGCATCACTCTCATGTTTCTGATATCGCTTAATCGCCGTGCTCAGCGCCTTCTCGATCTCGGCGTTTCCTTTGGATTTAGCGAAATCACGCATTTCAAGTAAAAACGAGAATGTAGCCTCGTTCTTTACCTCTCGTGCGGCGATGACAGACGGGTTGACTGTTTGGTCGAACACCTGAAACTTGTCGAGGACGCCAGCCAGGAGCAGGGTCGTCTTGGTGCGGTAACACTTTTCGCAGCGACCGCAGTTGATACGGTCGGTCCGCCTTAGGCAGACCCGCAGGTGCTTTTGGGCCACGGGATCGTCTATCAGGGCCAAAGTCTTCTTGACCCGGGTCATGTCGGCACCATGATGGTGCACCCGCAGTCGATCAGTGGACCACAGGGGATCGAGCAAGGCATGGGAGCCTCGGGGATAGAGTTCGAGGTAGGTATGGGATCCGGCAAGGTGAAAATCTGACACCTGTTCTGAGAGCAAATGAGCAACACTGGTGATGCAAGCTCCGTAGGAGATACGTCCCCAGGCTTGCCGGTTATGTAAGAAATCTCGCTTCAGATTGGTTTCAACAATGAATAGTCGCTTGCCAATGTCGGCGGCCGCATCACTTAAGGATTGACGGACCAGATCCCACAACTCGACCTTGTCGAGGGGGAGATCATAGCCGTTGACATAGAGTAAGTCGGTTATACCAGGCGCGTGGGACAAGGTGTAGAACGAATCGACCCCCCCAGTGAAGGTTGACATTGCGCCGCGAGCAGCGAGTTGTCCAGTGGGCTCAGCCACCCGCTCCTGACAGTTAACTTGGGTAAGCTCCATTGTGTCCGGATACCAGGTGGAAAATATCTTCTGTACCAGATCACTGTTGGCTAATAGTACGGAGGAAACTGGAGCTTCGAGTTCGAGTTTCTGGTCGGTCGACATTGACAGGATTAGGCCGAACGGGAAGACCGCGTCGGCGGCGGCGGTTTGCGATGGATGAATGCCTTCGGGCATCCGAAACCATAACTCACCCGTGTAGTTCACCGATTCCACATCGGCGGTTACCGTAGAGATTCCATCGATCGTGGATACCCGTGGCGTGCTGATCCGCATGGCCCCCCCTTTCTGTTATTCACTTCATTCGAACTAAATCAGCGCCGACACCGACTCGCTGTCGACCGAGGCGACGAGCTTTTGGAAGTTCTCATAGGTGCGGCGCATCTTGCGATTGGCTTTGACTCGGTATTGCTCTGGTGTTGTGCCGGCATACCGCGGAATCGCCTTGGCTAACTCAGAGTACGTGAAAGCTTGGACCGGACTTTCAGGACACAACACCTCCTTAAACCCTGAGAACAAGGTGCTGTAGACGCTCATTAGGAAAGAAACGTCTTTGGTGACCCCCTGGTCCATCGCTTGCTCAAGGGCAGCGACGACTGCGGAAGCGGTCCACTGACTAGACTCAAGGGCTCGCTCGGCGTAGCCGACAGACTGGTAAAACATCGGCACTTTGAAGTTCCACGTCAAACCAATCGAAGGAATGTTGTAAGCAAAGGCAGTGATGGAGGCATGGAGCCGATAAGCAATGACACCGTCACATCGACAAAGCTCCTCGATCAACTCTTCGGGGCTGTTGATGGTGATGGCGGCGTTTTTCGCTGGGACGCCATGATTCCTTACCAGGTCATCAAGGAAGGCTTCGTCGGAAAAATGTCCAGTGGTGAACAGTCGGTACTCGTAGCCCTTCTGCTCGAGGAGGTCTATCACGTCTAGCCACAGCTGTCTTTGATCGGAACCCGAGAAGCTGATCTTGTTGTCTTGGCAGAGGTTTATCCGCGTGACGACCAATCCCACTGTCTTCTGCTTCGACGCGAAGGGCTTTTTACGGAGTTGGTCAAATATCAGGTTTGCGAGCACGGCAGGATCAGCAACGTGGGCGATCGGTGTTTCGGTGCCTTCCATATACTTCGCTAGTGACTCGAAATCATCCCTCGTGGTGATCTGCTTCACACAGGGCAGATGCAAGGCCTTGCGCAACCGTAAACTCTTGGAGCTGTCAGCATTGAACGGTTCGACACCAATACTCGAGAAGAGCACCGGAACACCATACTCCTCGGCGATTTCGAGGGTAACGATGGTTCGCAGGTAGAAGCTCTGGTAGACATAGTTGAATAAGGGGGCGCCGCCGAAGAGAACAACATCCGCTTCGGAGATCGCCTTGTGGGCCGTGGCGAGTAAGGCG
>JAIRKB010000242.1 GCA_031260385.1 Propionibacteriaceae bacterium
CTATTGCCCTCATCGAGGATCATCTTGGCGGTGACCGCCCGGACAAACTCCGGCGAATCGGCCGGCACCGGCGCAATGAACCCCCGCTCGCCGATCACCGCCGCCGGGACATCAACCTCGAACAACCCAGCGATCGAGTGATCAACAGCGGTGTGGTTCTTGGCGACAATCTCGGCGCTCTTCTTGCCATAGGTCTTAGTGATCGACGCCTTCACCGCCTCGATCGCGGTGTCCTTCGGCAAGACCCCAGAGATCGCAAAGAAGCAGGTTTGGAGAACGGTGTTGGTCCGGGAACCGAGCCCGGCCTCCCGCGCTACCTGGTTCGCATCGATGACATAGACCGCAATCCCCAGCTCGATTATCCGCGCTTGCATCGGCGCCGGGAGGTTGGCGAAGACCTCGGCCGCCGGGTAAGGGGAGTTCAGCAGCAGCACGGTCCCCGGGCGGGCCAAGGTCAAGACATCGACCCGCTCCAAGACCGACCACTGATGGCAGCCGATGAAGTCGGCTTTGGCGATCAGGTAGGGCGCGCGAATCGGGTCCGGGCCGAAGCGCAGGTGCGAGACGGTGCGCGAGCCAGACTTCTTCGAGTCATAAACAAAATAACCCTGGGCGTAAAGCGGCTCACTGCCGCCTTCGGGAATAGTCGATCCCAAGATCTTGATGGTGTTCTTATTGGCCCCGACCGTGCCATCGGAACCCAAGCCATAGAAGACCGCCCGAGTGGTCGCTGGATCCTCGATATCGAAGTCGGGATCATAGTCAAGACTAGTCAGCGTGACATCGTCGTTGATCCCAATCGTGAACCGGGGACGCGGGCTCGCCTTGGCTAACTCGGCAAAGATCCCCGCCACCATCGCCGGAGTGAAATCCTTCGATGACAAGCCATAACGCCCACCGACCACCCGTGGCATACTAGCCAAGCGACCATCAGTGTAGGCCTCACCGAGGGTTGACAAGACATCCAAGAACAGCGGTTCGCCATTCGAGCCTGGTTCCTTGGTCCGATCCAAGACCGCGATCTTGGTCGAGGTCTTCGGCAACGCCGCCAGGAAGGCTTCCACCGGCCAGGGGCGGTAAAGCCGAATCTGCAGCACGCCCACCTTCGCCCCAGAGCGGTTGAGATAGGCGACCGTCTCGGTGGCGACCTGCGCCCCCGACCCCATGATCACCAACACTGTCTCGGCGTCCGGCGCCCCGAAATATTCGACCAGTGAGTAACCCCGCCCGGTCCGGGCTTCAAACCGCGCCATAACCTCACTAACGATCCCTGGCACGGCAGCATAGAACCGATTGGCGGTCTCGCGCGACTGGAAGTAGGTGTCGGGGTTTTGCGCCGTACCCCGAATATAGGGGTGTTCGGGAGACAAGGCCCGCTCCCGGTGGGCCCGCACCAACTCAACCGGCACCATCGCCCGCAGATCATCATCCGACAGCAACGACAAGGTGTTCAGCTCATGGGAGGTCCGGAAGCCATCAAAGAAATGGACGAAGGGGACCCGTGACTCCATGGTCGCCACCTGCGCGATCAGCGCCATATCATGGGCCTCCTGCACCGAAGCCGACCCCAGCAAAGCAAAACCGGTCTGGCGCACGGCCATCACATCCTGATGGTCGCCAAAGATCGACAGCCCTTGGGTGGCCAGCGAGCGGGCCGCCACATGGAAGACGGTCGACGTCAACTCGCCAGCAATCTTGTACATATTGGGGATCATCAGCAACAACCCTTGCGAAGCCGTGAAGGTCGTCGCCATTGCCCCGCCTTGGAGCGCGCCGTGCATCGTGCCAGCGGCACCGGCCTCTGATTGCATCTCGATCACCGTCGGCACGGTGCCGAAGATATTAGTCTTGCCTTTCGCCGCCCACTCGTCGGCTAGTTCAGCCATCGTCGAAGAGGGGGTGATCGGGTAGATCGCGCATAGTTCATTACAACGATAGGCGACTAGGGCGGTCGCCTCGTTGCCATCGATGATGCCGCGCTTGATCGTGTCTTTAGGGGTTTTCATCTTGGGCTCCATCAACGTTCAGGGATCATCTCTATGGCATGGACCGGGCATTGTTCAGCGCAGGAGGCGCAACCCGTACATTTCTCGTAGTTATAGCGGTAGCGATAACCCTTGCCTAGCTTGATCACGGCATCCTCCGGACAAGCCCCCAGGCAGCCGTCACATTCAATACAGTTACCGCAGCTCAGGCAACGTACGGCTTCAAAGCGCGCCTCCTGGGCGGACAACCCGCGCACAATCTCCTGAAAGTCACTACGTTGATCAACATCCAGCTCCGATTGCATCCGCCGAGCATGGTCACCGAAATACCACAGGTGAAGCATCTCAAACCGCGCTAGCGGCGGCTTGACGTGCCCGGGGGATTGGCGGGAGAACAGCCAGGCGTCGATCATCCGGGCGGCGCGTTTGCCGTGGCCGACGCCGATGGTGACCGTCCGATCGGAGGGTACGGCGTCGCCACCCGCGAAAATACCGGGGATATCGGTCATCAGCGTCTCGGGGTTGACCTTGACGACATCATTTTCGAACCCCAGCCCCGGGATGCGGCGCAGGAAGTTGGAGTCGGTCTCCTGCCCGATGGCCATGATCAGGGTGTCCGCTTGGAGGGTTTCGACCTCCCCGGTCCCCACCGCGCGCCCCGCAGCATCAAGTTCCATGACTTCGAGTTGGATCGTGTCAGCGTCGACCTCCGTGATGGTCCGCAAGCAGCGGAACTCCACGCCTTCCCGGATCGCCTCTTCGCGTTCGTCACTGTGAGCGGGCATTTGCTCGATCGTACGGCGGTAGACGACGATCGACTCTTCGGCGCCGAGGCGCCGCGCGACCCGAGCGGCATCCATCGCCGTATTGCCACCACCGTAAACCGCAACCCGACGCCCGATCGGGGGGCGACCGCCCTCAGCGACCTCTTTCAGGAAGCTAACAGCGTCGATCATCCGCGAGGCATCGCCGCTGGGGATATCAACCCGCTTGCTAAGCCCGGCGCCAATCGCGACGAAGACGGCGTGGAAGTTGCCCTCCGACTGGGCCTTAATCAGGTCTTTTACCCAATAGTTGTTCCGGAAGACCACGCCTAGGTCTCGTAGACGATCGATTTCACCGTCAAGGACGTCGCGTGGTAGGCGATATTCAGGAATGCCATAGCGCATCATGCCACCCGGTTGCTCAGCTCCGTCGCGTACTTCAACATGATGACCAAGCCGCGCCAGATGGTAAGCGCAACTGAGCCCGGCCGGACCGGCGCCGATAATCAGGATCCGAAAACCGGTCGGGTGGTCGGGAGCCGGGAAACTCCAACCTTCCGCCAAAGCCAGGTCGCCGAGATAACGTTCCACGCCGTGGATCGAGATCGCCTGATCGAGGTCACCGCGATTACAAGCCGACTCGCAGGGATGGTAACAAACCCGACCGTGAATCGCTGGGAAGGGGTTGGCTTCGACCAAGACCGACCAGGCCTGGTGAGGCTGTTCCGCCTTGACAAGGCGGAGATACTCTTGAATGTTCTCCCCCGCTGGGCAAGCGTCATTACAGGGCGGTAGGAGGTCGACATAGACCGGCATCCGGGTGCGTACGGGACCAACGCGCCCGGTTGTCGCTGCCAGATCGGGCAGGGCGGTGAGGTCGTGGGTCTGGGTCATCGCAGGCACCGTTCCACTGAGCCAACTCGGCAGACGAACTCCATGAAGTCTGGGGTGAATGTGAGAACAATCATGGAAATCAGCTTAACGCAGATATGGCCCAAGGGAGCGAAGTTGGCGACGCCACCCCAAACCCGATCGAACCCCGGTTGACTTGCGACAAGACCGGGTTATGGAAATAGTGACGAAAAGCAAACAAGGCCTTAAACTATCCTCACACTTGATGATCAACGGGTGATCACCAGGCACGGAGATTACAAGGAGTCAAATATGGCGACACAAAAGAAGATCGTCAGCGCCGAGCCCCTAAAAGAGCCCAAGGGTTCAGCTAATGAGATCATTCCCCCCGAACACAAGAAGAAGGCCCTCGGCCTGCGCATCATTGCTATCCTCCTTTGGGTGTTAGCGATTGGCGCCGAAGCTTTCGCGATTTTCTGGCTACTAAAGCATACGGAACTTAATGGCTTCCTCTACTGGCTGATCGGGGCCTTTGTCGTGATCGGCATCTTCGCCCTCGTCGGGTCGATGTTGTGGAAGAAAGCTAACCGCTGGGATCCGGCTCCGAAGAAGCAGGCCTTCCGCTTCTTCGTCCAGAATCAACTCGGCGCGATCATCGCGATTATCGCCTTCCTACCGTTGATCATCCTGATCTTCCTCAACAAGGACATGGACCAGAAGGATCGCAATATCGCTGGCATCATCGGCATCGTCGCCTTGCTGGTGGTCGGCTTGGCTAGTGTCGACTGGAATCCGCCGTCGCTTGAGGAACGCTCGGAGCAAGCGTCGGTGGTCTACGCCTATACCGGCTCGGACCAGGTTTACTGGGTTCAGGGTGGCTCGGTCTATCACCTGTGTGCGGAATATCCTGCCGGCACGACCATCCCCCCGCTGGCTCGTGGTGGCGACGATAATGTCGTCTACTCCGGTACGGTTGAACAAGCTAATGAGGCTGGCAAGCTCCGCTTGAGCATGTATGGCTACAAGGAATGCGGCTATGTTGAAGGTCAACCGACCTACGGTGATCTGCCAACCGGCAATGGGGGCGGTGACGATACCGATACCGGTGACGGTGGCGACGACAACCCAGATGACGGCGAGTAGTCGAACTATCAGCTAACACCTGAGGGGGACGACCCCCTCAACCCCCGCCGGGCCTGGCGGCCCGTACGGTAAGAACGAATATTGCGAGAGGGGGGGCAACCCCCCTCGACCGTTGAGCCCTTCTAAAAGCTTCCTCAGGTGTCTGTGGTAGCCTGAAGATATGCCTCGTAGTTCCCTCAAACGCAAGGCGGTGTCGTTGGGCAGCTTCCTGGTGGCCAGTGCGCTCGCTGGAGTCTTAGTTGCTGGTCTCGCTATTCCAGGTGCCGCTTTTACCGGAATGATGGCTAGCGCCGTCGCAACCTCGCTCCAAGAGTTACCGGCGCCGATGGAGACTCCACCGCCCTCGGAACGGTCGATGGTCTATTTGGCGAATGGGCAGCTGTTCGCCCAGTTTTATGAGTTGAACCGCATCGTTGTGCCTTTGGAGCAGATCGCGCCGGTGATGCAGAAAGCCCAGATCGCGATTGAGGACGACCGTTTCTTTGAGCATGGTGCGCTCGATATGCGGGCTCTCGTCAAGGCGGTTCTCAGCTACTTTGGTAGCTCTGATGGTGGCGGTGGTTCGACCCTGACCCAGCAATACGTCAAGCAGGTTCTAATGTCGGAGGCGGAGAAGATCACTGATCCGATTGAGCGCGCTGACAAGCTAGCCGAGGTTCAGGAGCGCTCGATCGAACGGAAGGTCCGGGAGATGCGCTATGCCCTAGCGCTCGAGGAAAGGCTGACCAAAGAAGAGATCCTAGAGCGCTACCTCAATATCGCCTACTATGGCGACCTGGTCTACGGGGTTGAGGCCGCCGCCCAACATTACTTTGCCAAGCACGCTTCCGAGCTAAATCTGGCGGAAGCCGCGATGTTGGCTGGGATCGTCCAGACCCCGGCCCGGAACCCGGTTGATGAACCAGAGGATTCGATTGCCCGTCGTGATGTGGTCTTGGACCGGATGTTGGAGTTGGGGCTCGTCTCAGAAGAGGACGTCGAGCAGGCGAAGGAGCAAGAGTTCGACCAGTCGAAGGTGACCTACACCAAAGAGGGTTGCTACGGCATGCCGAAATACGGGCAACTGTGTCGGCTGGTCTGGAATTATCTAATGTTGAACCCAGCGCTAGGCAAGACTCCTGAGGAGCGGGCGCAAGCGGTCAAGCGCGATGGCTACACGATCCAGACCTATATCAACACCACCTACCAGGACATTGTTCAGCAGGCGATCTTGGATTATGTGGGGGCGGCCGACCCGGTGGTCTCGACGATGACTCTGATCCAGCCGGGAACGGGGATTATCCTGGCTGCCGCCCAGAATCGCTCGATCTATGGTCACGATATTTCTAAAGGCGAGTCTAGTTATCTGTCCTTTGCTATCCCTGATCTTGGAGGTGACCAGGGATATCAGGCGGGTTCGACTTTCAAGGGCTTTACCACCGCCGCCGCCCTCAAGGCGGGGATTCCCCCCTCGAAGCGTTATGACGCCGCCTACTCAATCAACTTTGGCGGCCGGACCTTCCGCAGTTGTGAGGGAGCTTTCCCGGCTCCATCGCCGTGGAATGTTCACAATACCTCGCAGTCCGGGGTGATGGATATGCGCATGGGAGCCGCCAACTCGGTCAACACCTACTTCGTCCAGCTGGAGCAGTCGGTAGGGATCTGTGAGACCGTGACGATGGCGCGCGATGTTGGAGTGGTGACCACCCCGACTGATGCCTTCCCCGATATCATGGCCTACCATAATGTCGCCTCCTTCACCCTCGGGGTCGGCGAGACCTCGACTATGGCGATGGCGACCGCCTATGCGACCTTCGCAGCGCGGGGCCTGCGCTGTGATCCGATCATTATCTCCGGGATCCGCGACCGCGAGGGCGAAAAGGTCGAGACCCAGTCAGCGAACTGCCGCCAGGTGGTTGACGAGGATGTTGCCGACGGCGTCAACGACATCCTGCAGGGAACCTTCACGATGGGATATGGCACGGGTGTCTCAGCCCGGCTCTATGATCGGCAAGCTGCCGGTAAGTCTGGAACGACCGATAATCGCCGGGATGCCTGGTTCGTCGGCTACACCCCGGAAGTCGCTGGCGTGATCAACATCGGGGTTGATCCTAACCCCGTTTTCAACGATTTTTACGCGATCCACGGTCGCAGTCTTGAGGGTCTGCCCTTGCCGAGTGGGCGGGTTCTCTCGGGGTCCGGTGCCTATGATGCCACCAAGATCTGGCGCCCGGCGATGGCCGGTGTCCTGGAGTATTTCCCCGCCACCGCCTTCCATCCCCCGTCGGCCGCGATCCTTAAGGGACGAACGGTCGAAGTTCCCGAGGTCAAGGGTATGACCGTTGAAGAGGCAACCAAGATCCTGGTCGCCGCCGGCTTCATCATTGGCTCCAAAAAGAAAGAGGAGTTCAGCGAGGATGTCCCCAAGGGCTCCTTGATCGACTCCGGCTGCGAACCCTACAAAGGCGGCTTCTGTGAGTTCGTCGTCTCCAAAGGCCCCAAACCCAACACCGATCCGACCGACCCCCCCACCGGCGGCGGCGGAACCGGCGGCGGCGGCCGAACCAACCCCACCCAAAGACCGACCTAGCCTGGGTGAGCAAGGCGCTGTGCAGGCCCCCCCGATACACTCGACCTGCGTCCTTTCGTGGGGGATGGTATCCTGGAAGGTATGTCTAGCGAAGCACGTTCTAAGCTTTTGGCGATGGGTGGGTTCTTTGGGATCAGCCTTTTGGCGGGGGTTCTTGTGGCGGGGTTGGTTGCGCCAGCGGCGGCATTTACCGGCGTCGGAGGGGCAATTGTTGCCACGTCACTAACCGAGGTTCCGATCTTTTTGGAGACCAAACCGCAGGCGGAGCGCACCACGGTCTACCTCGCCAATGGCAAGGTGCTAACGGAGTTCTACGACGAGAACCGGATCATTGTGGGCCTAGACGAGATCGCCAAGGTGATGATTGATGCGCAGGTTGCGATTGAGGATGATCGGTTCTTTGAACACGGCGCCTTGGACTTGAAATCCCTGATTAAGGCCTCCCTCGGTTTTGTTGGCGGAGGCGACACCGGCGGTGGGTCAACCCTGACCCAGCAATACGTCAAGCAGGTCTTGATGGAGGAGGCGGTGCAGAATCCTGACCCGATTGAACGGGAAGAGGAACTAGCACGGGTCCAGGCCCGGACGATCGAACGCAAACTCCTGGAGATGCGTTATGCCCTCTTCCTCGAAGAAAGACACTCTAAGGAGTGGATCCTCGAGAACTATTTGAATATCGCTTACTATGGTGATGGCTCCTATGGGGTGGAAGCCGCCGCTCACCACTATTTCGCGGTGACGGCCGCCGATCTCACTCTCGGCCAGGCGGCAGTTCTGGCGGGGATCGTGCAGACACCATCGCGTAATCCGGTCAACGACCCCGAAGGGGCCTACGCCCGCCGCGATGTCGTACTTGATCGGATGGAAGAACTCGGTCTGGTTACCGCCGAAGAGGTCGAGGAAGCCAAGGCCGAGGTGTGGGATCCTAAAAAGGTCACCTATCCAAAGAACGGCTGCTACGGGTTGGCGAAGTACGGGCAGGTTTGCCGCCTAGTCTGGGAATACTTGATGAACAACGAGGCCCTCGGCAAAACCGAAGGTGAACGCCAGCGCAAGATCATGCGCGGTGGTTACGAAATCCACACCTATATCGACCCCGAAAAACAGGATGCTGTCCAATCAGCGGTCTCCAACTATATTGCCGCCACCGATCCGGTGGTCTCCGCGATGGTGGTCATCCAACCGGGGACAGGCATCATTCTCGGGGCGGCCCAGAACCGCTCCGTCTACGGCTTCGATATTGCTAAAGGAGAGTCCGCTTACCTCTCCTTCGCCCCCGCCTATCTCGGCGGCGACCAGGGCTATCAAGCCGGTTCAACCTTCAAGGGTTTCACCGTCGCCGCCGCCCTAAAAGCAGGCTATCCACCGGCCAAGAAGTTGAACGCGAAGGGCTTCATTTCCTTTACGGGTAAGACTTTCCGATCCTGTGATGGCGCCTTTCCTGCACAAGGATTCCCGGTCCAAAACACCTCGCAGAACGGGGTTATGGACATGTATAAGG
>JAIRKB010000069.1 GCA_031260385.1 Propionibacteriaceae bacterium
GTGTCGGTTTGGTGAGTTGGGGGGGGAGGGGGAGGGGTCGATTTGCGTGGGCTTGACTTGGTGTGACAGAATCTACGGGTTGCTTCGGAGGAGCGATGTCGGGTCGTGTGCCCAACCACGATCGTATGACTGGCTCTTAATCCCGGTTGACTGACCGGGGTCCACCCACTCGAAAAAGCGGGGTTGCGCGGCCTAAAAATCCGCAACACGCCCGAGCGCGGGGGCCGGAGGAATAGTCGCTCAACGTGAGCGGCTACAGGCGAACAGCCGGAGTGACGACCCCGGTTGAGCAGAGAGGTAAAGGTTGTGGCGGGACAGAAAATCCGCATCAGGCTTCGGGCCTATGACCATGAGGTCATCGATGCGTCGGCGCGCAAGATCGTCGACACGGTGACCCGTACTGGCGCCCAGGTTGCTGGCCCTGTGCCGCTACCGACAGAAAAGAACGTCTACTGTGTGATTCGTTCCCCCCATAAATACAAAGACTCTCGGGAACATTTCGAGATGAGGACCCACAAGCGCTTGATCGACATCCTCGATCCGACGCCGAAGACTGTGGACTCCCTCATGCGCCTCGACCTTCCCGCTGGTGTTGACATCGAGATCAAGCTTCCCTGAGGTCAATGATGAATAGTGAACGTAATGTAAAAGGCATCCTGGGGCGCAAGCTCGGGATGACTCAGGTCTGGGATGAGAACAACCGCGTCATCCCAGTAACCGTTATTGAGGCGGGTCCCTGCGTGGTTACCCAAATCCGAACCCCAGAGCGTGATGGCTATTCCGCTATCCAACTGGGGTTCGGTGCTGTTAAAGCCAAGTCAGTCACCAAGCCGGAGAAAGGCCATTTCGAGCGCGCTGGGGTGACCCCGCGCCGCCACCTGATGGAGATCCGGACGGCCGACGCTTGTGAGTACGAGCTGGGTAAGGAAGTCACGGCTGAGCTGTTCGAGGCCGCCGAGGTGGTGGACGTCATCGGTGTGACCAAGGGTAAGGGCACCGCCGGTGTCATGAAGCGCCACGGGTTCTCCGGTCTCGGCGCTGGCCACGGTGTCCACCGCAAGCACCGCTCTCCCGGTTCGATCGGCCAGTGCGCCACCCCATCGCGAATCTTCAAAGGTATGAAGATGGCCGGGCACATGGGGGTCTCCCGCAAGACGATCTCCAACCTGACGATCGCCCGGATCGACGCCGAACGCGGACTAATCCTGATCAAGGGAGCCGTGCCGGGGCCCAAGAATGGCCTCGTCGTGGTTCGTAGTGCAGCGAAGAAGGGTGTGTGACGATGTCTGAGATCACTGTTGACATCCTGAGCGGAACCGGTAACAAGACCAAACAGGTCACCCTGCCCGGTGAGGTCTTTGGTTGTGAGGTTAATGTTCCCCTGATTCACCAGGTAGTTGTCGCGCAACTCGCGGCCGCCCGCCAGGGGACCCACGCCACCAAGACCCGCGGCCAGGTTTCTGGTGGTGGGGCTAAGCCCTGGCGTCAGAAGGGTACGGGCCGGGCGCGTCACGGTTCCCGTCGGGCACCGCAGTGGACTGGTGGTGGAGCGGCCCATGGCCCGCAACCACGTTCCTACGCCCAGCGGACCCCCAAGAAGATGATTGCCGCCGCCTTGCGTTCCGCTCTGTCGGATCGGGTCGCCGATGGTCGCCTCTTCATTCTGGACAACCTGGTTGATGCTGAGGTTCCTTCGACCAAGCAAGCCCTAGAGGCCTTGAGTGTGATCGGTGATTACACCTCGGCGCTGGTGGTTCTCCATCGCGATGAGGACGCCGCTTGGCTGTCCTTGCGCAATGTGGTTAATGTCCACGCGCTAGCGGTCGACCAGATCAACGTTTATGACGTCGTGGTTAACCAAATGCTGGTCTTCACCAAGCCGGCTCTCGACGAGTTTGTAACCCGTTTCGGGATTACCGAACTAGTTGAGAAAGCGATCCCGGGGGCGAAGGCGAAAGCCGCGCCGAAGGCGAAAGCCGCCGCCAAGGTTGAGGATGACGCAGCGAAGGTCGAGGACGAGGTGCCAGCCACGGACGAAGCGCCCGCCAAAGCGAAGGCCGAGCCGAAGGCGAAGGCTGCGCCGAAGGCCGAGGTAGTTGAGGACGAGGTGCCGAAGGCGAAAGCCCCTGCGAAGAAGGCTGCGCCGAAGACCGCCAAGGCTGAGACCACGGATACGGAGGCGAAGAAGTGAGCGAATTTAGAGTTCAAGATCCGCGCGACATCCTGCTAGCGCCGGTGGTGTCGGAGAAGTCGTACACCCGGATTGACGAGAACAAGTACACCTTCCTGGTTGCGCCGACGGCCAACAAGACCCAGATCAAGATCGCGGTCGAGAAGGTTTTCGGGGTCACGGTTCTCGATGTCAACACCGTCAACCGCAAGGGCAAGATTCGCCGCACCCGCTTTGGGTACGGTCGTCGCCCCGACACCAAGCGAGCCATCGTCACTCTGGCCGACGGCCAGTCGATCGACCTGTTCGGCTCCGGAACGGAAGTGAGGTAACTCATGGGAATCCGTAAGTACAAGCCGACAACGCCTGGGCGGCGTGGGGCCTCGGTAGCCGACTTTGTCGAAGTGACACGGTCGCATCCCGAGAAGTCCCTGACCACCTCGAAGCCGAAGACCGGCGGGCGTAATAACCAGGGCCGGATCACCACCCGTCATATCGGTGGTGGTCACAAGCAGGCCTATCGGATCATCGACTTCAAGCGTTACGACAAGGACGGGATTGCCGCCAAGGTCGCTCACATTGAGTACGACCCGAACCGGACCGCCCGTATCGCCCTCCTGCACTATCTAGACGGCGAGAAGCGTTACATCATCGCGCCTAAGGATCTCAAGCAAGGTGACTTTGTCGAGGCCGGTGTCGGTTCCGATATCAAGCCCGGCAATAACCTGCCCTTGCGCAATATCCCGGTCGGTACGCTCGTCCACGCGGTCGAGCTCCGTCCCGGCGGTGGTGCCAAGATGGGTCGTTCCGCTGGCGCTTCCATTCAGTTGGTCGCCCGTGAAGGCCGCAACGCCACCTTGAGGATGCCGTCGGGCGAAATGCGGATGGTCGACATTCGCTGCCGGGCGACCGTTGGTGAGGTTGGCAATGCTGAGCAGTCCAATATCAACTGGGGTAAGGCTGGCCGGATGCGCTGGAAGGGTGTACGACCGACGGTGCGCGGTGTGGTCATGAACCCTGTTGATCACCCACACGGTGGTGGCGAAGGCCGGACCTCCGGTGGTCGCCATCCGGTGTCGCCTTGGGGTAAGACCGAAGGCCGCACCCGTAACAAGAATAAGGCGTCATCCCGAATGATTATCCGTCGCCGCAAGTCTGGCAAGAAGCGCTGAGAGGGGACTTAAGAGAATATGCCACGTAGTCTAAAGAAGGGTCCCTTCGTTGACGATCATCTCGCCAAGAAGGTTGAACAGCTAAACCTAAAGAACGCCAAGACCGTCATCAAGACCTGGTCGCGTCGTTCAATGATCGTGCCCGACATGCTCGGCCACACGATCGCGGTTCACGACGGACGCAAGCACGTCCCGGTATTCGTCACCGAATCCATGATCGGGCACAAGTTGGGCGAGTTCGCACCGACACGGACCTACCGCGGTCACGTGAAGGACGACAAGAAGTCCAGGAAGCGTTGAGAGGGACGAAATGAGTAAAGTATGGCAGCGCCCGAATCGTCGGGATGCACTCCTTGGCGATCGCGAGGGTGCCTACGCGATTGCCCGCCACATCAGGATGTCACCCCAGAAGGTACGCCGGGTGGTTGATGTCGTCCGCGGGATGGATGTTAACGCAGCCCTCGATGTGTTGCGCTTCGCGCCTCAAGCCGCCTCCGAGCCGATCTACAAGGTCGTCGCTTCGGCGGTCGCCAATGCCGAGAACCTGGAGAACCTGAAGGCCTCCGATCTATATCTCTCCCAGATCTTTGTTGATGAGGGTGTGACGATGCGGCGGATCCGTCCCCGGGCCAAAGGCTCGGCTTCGCGGATCCTCAAGCGGGCTTCCCACATCACGGCCGTCGTCGAGCCGAGCTACAACCGTGGCCCGATCCCGGTGTCCAAGCAGGTCGTGACCAAGCGTCTGGCCCAGGTCGAAGCTGAAGAGAAGGCCAAAGCGGATGCCAAGAAGGCCGCCGCCAAGAAGACCGAGGTGAAGGCCGAACCGAAGGCCGTAGCCAAGACGACCGAAGCCAAGGCCGAACCGAAGGCCGCCGCCAAGACGACCGAGGCCAAGGCCGCGCCGAAGACGACCGCCGCCAAGGCTGAGCCGAAGACGACCGCCGCCAAGGCCGAACCGAAGGCCGCCGCGAAGACGACCCCCGCTAAGTCCGAGAAGAAGGAGGCCTAAGCATGGGCCAAAAGATTAACCCGATGGGTTTCCGCTTGGGCATCTCGACCGACCATGTTTCGCGTTGGTACTCCGACAAGCAGTATGCGCAATATCTTGGTGAGGATATCAAGATCCGCGAGTTCCTGACCAAGCGTCTAGAGCGGGCCGGGGTCTCCTCGATTGAAATTGAGCGTCGGTCTGAGCGCGTCACCATCTTCCTGCACGCCGCCCGCCCCGGGATCATCATCGGGCGCAACGGTGCTGAGGCTGAGAAGGTTCGTACGGATATCGAAAAGCTCACTGGCAAGCAGGTTCAGCTGAACATCCTCGAGGTCAAGAACCCGGAGATCGACGCGCAACTAGTGGCCCAGGGTGTCGCCGAACAGCTTGGCGCCCGCGTTGCCTTCCGGCGCGCGATGCGCAAGGCCCAGCAGTCCGCGATGCGCGGCGGCGCGCTCGGGATTCGGATCCAGTGCTCAGGGCGTCTCGGTGGCGCTGAAATGAGCCGGGCCGAGTTCTATCGCGAAGGCCGAGTGCCTTTGCACACCCTGCGCGCCGACATCGACTATGGATTCTACGAAGCCCGAACGACCTTCGGTCGGATTGGCGTCAAGGTTTGGATCTACAAGGGTGACCTGACCGGGACTCGCGCCGAGCGGATCGCTCAACGCGCCAACCGTCAGTCCGCCTTGACCCGCCAGCGCCCAACCCGTCGGCCGGCTCGTGGCGAGCGTACGGAGCGCACCGATCGCCCGCGTCAGCGTCGCGACGAGGTGGCCCCGGAGGTTAGTGTCGAGGTATCAGCAGAGAGCGCAGGTGAATGATGTTAATTCCCCGTCGTGTGAAGTTCCGCAAGCAACACCACCCCAAGCGGACTGGTATGGCTAAGGGTGGAACCTCCCTCGCCTTCGGCGACTATGGGATCCAGGCCCTCGAGCCCTCCTACCTGACCAACCGTCAGATTGAGGCCGCTCGTATCGCCATGACCCGTCACATCCGTCGTGGTGGCAAGGTCTGGATCAACGTCTTCCCGGACCGCCCAATGACCAAGCACCCCGCCGAATCCCGGATGGGTTCCGGTAAGGGTTCGCCCGAATGGTGGGTTGTCAACGTCAAGCCGGGTCGGGTTCTATTCGAACTCTCCGGCGTCGGCGAGGACGTGGCCCGCGAGGCCATGCGGCTCGCCATCCACAAACTGCCCTTCAAGGCACGTTTCATTACGAGGGATGGTGAAAACTAATGGCAGTCACAACCGCAACAGAATTGCGCACCATGAGCCGGTCCGAGTTGAACGCTCGGGTTACCGAACTAAAAGAGGAGTTGTTCTCCTTGAGGTTTGCCGCCGCGGTCGGTCAAGACGAGTCGCGTGGACGTCTGCGCGAAGCTCGCAAGGACATCGCCCGGATCTACACCGTTCTGCAAGAACGCAACCTAGGCATTGTGCCTGACCCCGATGAGGAGATCTGATGAGCCAAACTGAGACCCAGCCAAGGTCCGGACGAAAGATCCGCGAAGGCATGGTGGTGTCCGACAAGATGGACAAGACCATCGTGGTTGTCGTTGAGGACCGCATCAAGCATCCTCTCTACGGAAAGGTCATGACCCGCACCGAACGCTACAAGGTTCATGACGAAGGCAATATCGCCGGTATTGGCGACCGCGTACGGGTTATGGAGACTCGTCCGCTATCCGCGACGAAGCGCTGGCGACTCCTTGAGGTCGTCGAGAAGGCCAGGTGAGAAATGATCCAACAGGAATCGCGGCTTAAGGTCGCCGATAACACGGGCGCAAAGGAATTGCTCTGCATCCGCGTCCTCGGTGGATCGCGACGCCGTTATGCCTACGTCGGCGATACGATCGTCGCCACCGTCAAAGATGCCATCCCTGGTGGTGGCGTCAAGAAAGGCGAGGTTGTGAAAGCCGTGGTCGTGAGGACCGCCAAGAACCACCGCCGCGCTGACGGCTCGTACATAAAATTCGACGACAACGCGGCAGTGATCCTGCGTCCCGACGGTGAGCCGCGCGGGACCCGTATCTTCGGCCCAGTGGCTCGTGAACTGCGTGAAAAACGTTTCATGCGGATCGTTTCGCTCGCACCAGAGGTGATTTGATGTCAATGCATGTGAAGAAGGGTGATCGCGTCCGCGTGATCACTGGCAAGGATAAGGGCACGGTCGGCGAGATTATCGCCGTCTATCCCGAGCAAGGCCGGGTGACTGTCGCCGGGGTGAACATCATCAAGCGGCACCGCAAGGACCGCTCCGATGGAACCGGGCGCCAGGTCGTCAAGGGTGGCATCCTGAGCTCCGAGGCTCCGATCGACGTCTCCAATGTTCAGTTGGTGGTTCGGGTCTCCGGCAAAGAGGTCGTTACCCGGGTCGGCTATGAGCGTCGCCCGGTGACCCGGAAGCGCCCCGATGGCTCCGAATACACCGCGACTCGTTCCGTACGGATTGCAAAGAAGACTGGGAAGGAGATCTGATGGCGACCGCCAAGACCGCCGCGAAGGCGGTACCCGCTGAAGAGCCAACCAAGGCTCCTGCGAAGGCTGCGCCGGCCAAGACCGCCAAGGCTAAGGCTGACGTCGTCGAGGCGCCCCAAGAGGCGACCACTACGAACACCTTGCCTCGTCTCAAGCAGCGCTATCGCGAAGAGATCGCTCCAGCCCTCAACACCGAGTTCGGCTATGCCAACGTCATGCAGATTCCAGGACTAGTCAAGGTCGTGGTCAACATGGGGGTTGGGGAAGCCGCACGCGATTCGAAGGTGATCGACGCCGCTGTTCGCGACCTCACCCAGATCACCGGTCAGAAGCCGCAGGTGACCAAGGCTCGTCGTTCGATCGCCCAGTTCAAATTGCGCGAGGGAATGCCGATTGGCTGCCATGTCACCTTGCGTGGTGACCGGATGTGGGAGTTCGCTGACCGCCTGCTCTCCTTGGCTCTGCCGCGTATCCGTGACTTCCGGGGGCTCTCCCCGCTCCAGTTCGATGGTAAGGGGAACTACACCTTCGGTTTGACCGAGCAGGTGATGTTCCACGAGATCAACCAGGACAATATTGACCGTTTCCGCGGCATGGATATCACCTTCGTCACCACGGCTACCACCGATGATGAAGGCCGCGCCTTGCTAACACACCTCGGTTTCCCCTTCCAGACTCGGGAGGTCGCTGAGGCTAATAAGGCGTCCCAGAAGAAGAAGCGCCGTGGTCCGGTCGTGAAGAAGAAGAGAAGGTGAGCTAATGGCAACAACAGCGATTAAGGCCAAGCAGGCCCGCAAGCCGAAGTTTAAGGTTCGGGCTTACACCCGCTGCCAGAAGTGTGGTCGTCCGAAGTCGGTCTACCGCAAGTTCGGTCTATGCCGGATCTGTCTTCGGACAATGGCTCACCGTGGCGAGCTGCCCGGCGTGACGAAGTCCTCGTGGTGAGTTAAGTGAGTGACTGATGAGTTTCCTATTCCGTACAACTACACAGCAGGTCCTTGAACTAGGAAACCGCTGCGAGAAAGAGGCCGCAAGCCGATGACAATGACAGACCCAATCGCAGACATGTTGACCCGTCTGCGTAACGCCAACCAGGCGTACCACGACACCACGTCGATGCCGCACTCCAAGATCAAGGTCGGCATCGCGAAGATCCTCAAGCAAGAGGGTTACATCGTCGATTACAAGGTCACCGATCCGGAACCGGGGGCGGTCGGCAAGACCCTAACCGTGACCATGAAATACGGTGAAACCCGCGAGCGCTCGCTACAAGGGCTGAAGCGGATCTCCAAGCCGGGGTTGCGTGTCTACGCCCGCGCCAACGCGTTGCCGAAGGTCCTTGGGGGTCTCGGTGTCGCCATCATCTCTACAAGCCAGGGTTTGCTGACCGATAAGGAAGCCAACCAAAAGTCAGTCGGCGGGGAAGTCCTCGCCTACGTATGGTGAGGGGTAGAGATGTCACGTATTGGTAGGATGCCGATCGAGATCCCAGCCGGGGTCGATATTACGATCGAAGACGCATTGGTGACGGTGAAGGGCCCGAAGGGGACCTTGTCCCAGACGATCGTTTCCCCGATCACGGTGGCCGTCAATGATGGCCGCGTTGAGGTGACGCGCCCGAACGATGAGCGGACCTCGCGCTCGCTACACGGTTTGACCCGGACCTTGGTGTCGAACATGGTTGTGGGGGTGACCACCGGTTATGAAAAGAAACTGGAGATCGTTGGGGTTGGTTATCGGGTGATTCAGAAGAGCCCGACCCAGCTGGAGTTCGCGCTTGGTTTCTCTCATCCTGTGATCATCGATGCCCCGGAGGGTATCACCTTCCAGGTTGATGCCCCGACCCGGTTCCTGGTTCGCGGGATCGACAAGCAAATGGTCGGCGAGGTTGCCGCCAACATCCGTAAACTGCGTAAGCCAGAACCCTATAAGGGTAAGGGCGTACGGTATGCCGGCGAACAGATCCGCCGCAAGGTTGGAAAGGCGAAGTAATGGCCATTTCGTTAAAAGTCAAAAAGTCGCTGGCCGATAAGCAGGCTTCTTTAGCCCGGCGTCAGAACCGGGTTCGCAAGACCGTCTCCGGGACCCCGGAGCGTCCGCGCTTGGTTGTTACACGGTCCTCACGCCATATGGTCGCCCAGGTGATCGATGACACCAAGGGCCATACCCTCGCGACGGCCTCCACCATGGAAGCCGATCTGCGCAAAGACAAGGGTGACAAGTCGGCGAAGGCGAAGCAGGTTGGCGAGTTAGTCGCCAAGCGGGCCAAGGCGGCCGGCGTAGACCAGGTGGTCTTCGACCGGGCTGGCCATCAATATCACGGTCGGATTGCCGCTCTGGCTGACGGCGCACGCGAAGCCGGACTCGGGTTCTGACGGGAAGGATGAAGATATGGCAGTGAATAATCGTTCGCGCGAGGGAGAGCCCAGCGAGGGTGGTCGCCGTCGCGATGACCGTCGTGGTCGCGAAGCCGAAGAGGCCCCCAAGTCTCAGTATCTTGAACGCGTCGTGGCGATCAACCGCGTCGCCAAGGTCGTCAAGGGTGGGCGTCGCTTCTCCTTCACCGCTTTGGTGGTGGTTGGTGATGGTGACGGCACGGTTGGCGTTGGCTATGGCAAGGCCAAGGAAGTCCCGGCCGCGATCGCCAAGGGCGTTGAAGAAGCCAAGAAACACTTCTTTAAGGTGCCGCGCATCCAGAAGACGATTCCCCATCCCGTTCAAGGCGAGGAAGCCGCTGGAGTGGTGATGTTGCGTCCGGCAGCGCCGGGTACTGGTGTTATCGCCGGTGGGGCGGCTCGTGCGGTTTTGGAATGTGCTGGGATTCATGATGTTCTGGCGAAGTCCCTAGGGTCGCCGAATGCGCTTAACGTGGTTCACGCCACGGTGCGGGCCTTGAAGTCTCTTGAAGAGCCGGAACATGTGGCCGAGCGTCGGGGACTTCCGATTGAGGATGTCACCCCAGCGGCCTTGTTGCGGGCCCGCAAAGAAGGAGGGCAGTGATGGCTAAGAAGGCTATGACCCGGGTGGAGATCACCCGGTTAAGATCAGGGATCGGTGCCAAGCAAAATCACCGGGAAACCCTGCGGTCCCTCGGTTTGAGGAAGATCGGTGATACGGTTGTACGCGATTTCGACGCGATCACTGAGGGCATGGTTCGCACCGTTGCTCACATGGTCAGCGTCAAGGAGGTATAGGGATGGCTCTGCAGATACACCACCTTCGCCCGGCGCCGGGTGCCAAGACCGAGAAGACTCGGGTTGGGCGCGGCCACGGCTCGAAGGGTAAGACCGCTGGGCGCGGTACTAAAGGGACTGGCGCGCGCAAGAATGTGCCGGCGTACTTCGAGGGCGGTCAGATGCCCTTGCAGCGTCGCTTGCCGAAGCTGCGCGGGTTCACCAACCCCTTCAAGGTGACCTATCAGGTCGTTAACGTCGCCCGGATCGCGGAACTGTTCCCCACCGGTGGCAAAGTGACGGTCGCTGATCTGGTGGCCTTAGGCGCGGTGCGCGACTCGTACCCTGTCAAGATTCTTGGCAACGGTGACATCGCTCAGGCGGTTGAAATTCATGCCCACGCTTTTTCGACTTCGGCGAAAGCCAAGATCGAACAAGCAGGCGGTAGTGTTCACGAACTGTAAACGTGAACCCAAACTGGTAGCCTTGGCTAGGTGAGGAGTAATAGATGCTGACCGGGTTAATGAATGTGCTGAGATCTTCGGACCTCCGCAAGAAGATAGCGTTCACGCTCGGCATGATCGTGGTCTTCCGTTTGGGGTCCACCTTACCGGTGCCAAACGTCAACATGGCGGGGCTGAAGATCTGTCGGGAGGCCGCCGAAGGCGGTGAAGCCGCTGGGCTATTCTCGATGATCAACCTGTTCTCCGGTGGCGCGATGTTGCAGTTGTCGGTCTTTGCCTTGGGCATCATGCCGTACATCACATCGTCGATCATCTTGCAGTTGATGACCGTGGTTGTGCCTCGCCTGGAAACCCTCAAGAAAGAGGGTGCTTCCGGAACGGCGAAGATCACCCAGTACACCCGCTATCTGACGCTAATCCTGGCGGTTCTCAACGGCACGGCTTATGTCGCGATGGCTGTTAACGGCCAGATCTTTAGGGGTTGCTCCGAGGAAATCATCTATGACAAGGGCTTGTTCTCGATTGTCGTGATGATTCTGACGATGACGGCCGGCACGGGTATCGTGATGTGGCTCGGCGAGTTGATCACCGACCATGGCGTCGGGCGCGGGATGTCGATCCTGATCTTCACCTCGATCGCCGCGCGCTTCCCAGTCTCGCTGTGGCAGATCAAGGTCGCTCACGCTGATGGCGCTGACAAGGGTTGGACCCTCTTCATCGTCGTCCTGCTGATCGGCTTAGCGGTGATGCTCGGCATTATCTTCATGGAGCAAGGCCAGCGCCGAATCCCGGTGCAATATGCCAAACGGATGGTCGGCCGAAAGATGTACGGTGGGTCGAAGACCTATATCCCGTTGAAGGTCAACCAATCTGGTGTTATCCCGGTCATTTTCGCTTCCTCAATTCTCTACTTACCGTCCTTGGCGGCCCAGATGTTCCCGAGTGCCGCTTGGGCGCAGTGGATTGGGCAATATATGGTCAAGGGCGATCACCCGCTCTACAACGTCGCCTTCTTCTTGCTAGTGGTAGCTTTCTGTTACTTCTATGTCTCGATCACCTTCAATCCGGTGGAGATCTCCGACAATATGAAGAAGTACGGAGGATTTGTCCCCGGCATCCGGGCGGGCGCGCCCACGGCGCGCTACCTAAAGTATGTGCTTTCCCGCCTAACCGCTCCCGGCTCCCTCTACCTAGGCACGGTGGCCTTGATTCCCACCCTAGCCTTCGTCTTGGTCGGTGCCTCCCAGCAGTTCCCCTTCGGCGGAACCTCCATCCTGATCGTCGTCGGCGTCGGTCTCGACACCGTCAAACAGATCCAATCCCAACTCGAGCAACGCTCGTACGAAGGATTCCTCAAGTAAGTCGTTATGTCCCACCACCCAGAAGCTGTGCCCGTCTTCCCGGCGGGCACAGTCACTTGCAGCTGAGAGTGTAATAAAAGCTTGCTTTTATTACACCGAAGCAACAGTGACTGTCGACGAGCGAAGCGAGGAGCACAGTCATGGGCGGGAGTGTAGTCAATCTTTGGCACTACTATGCATCGTGGATGTGAACGATCGTGCAGATTCGCGATTGTGCACGATCGTGCAGGTTTGTTTATGTAACAAGGGCAGGGTTTTGACTTTATTTACGCCCAGATCTGGCGCACAGCTTGGCTACTGGGGTGAGCATTCTGGCTGCTAGCTCCGATGTTCCTGGGATGGACTCGGCGGCGGCGAAGCTGTCGCGTAGGGCATCGGGGATACGGGCGGCAAGGTCATGCACGATCTGCAGAACCAACTCGTCGTCTAGTCCGGCACGTTTAGCCAACCAGCTCCAGTTTTCATCGCTTAAGGTTCCAAAGGAACGCTGGCCGCGCAAGGCGAACGCGAAGGTTGGGTCAATTCTGCCCTCATAGGGCAGCCCGGAGGCGACATCGTACAAAGGAGCCAAGCGTACGGTCGTACCCACGAGCAACAAAGAGAAATTCTTGGCATGGCAGTCGGGCGCGCCAATGAGGTAGTTGAACCCCAGATACTCGATGAACCGCAACTGGGCGCCGGGATCGGTGCGGGCGAGGAGGTCAAGAATTGTGAGCGCGGACGGCCCGCCTTGCTCCTCATATTTGCGGGTTGGTGGGATGCCTAGCGCCTGGCACAGATCTTCCTGATGTAGCCTGCCCACTGCCGCCGTGCCGCTTTGGGTTCGGTCGTATCGGGTGATGACCACGGCTGGTTCTCCAGCAAATTCTTGAAAGCATGTCTCACTTGCCGGCAGATCGAGTCGGCGCGCTGTCGACAAGCACAGGTGCTCGTTTAGCGCGCTTTGCCGGAGGTCGTGGACTCCTGGTTTGATGATGTGGGTCGTTGGCGCGGAACCGGTGGCTTCCGCCCAGTGATCGCCGACTTTGTGTAGGGCGATTTTTGGTTGGTAGCCGCCCAACGACCAGCGTTCTCTTGGCAGGGTCCAAGTCGCGGAGGGCGTTCGCCGTAGCTCCTTGAGGCGAGCGGCGATGGCTTGATCATCCACCGGGTGTAACTCTCCAGGCCTAGTCAGTGTTGGTTCAACCTCGTCAGGTCGGCAGAATTGGACCGCCCCGGCGCAGTCTAGCCCGGTGTGTTCCAACAGAGCGTACGGGTTCTCCCCAGATACATCGAACTGCCGGCCCAAACCCGCTCGGACTACTCGGTCGTCTGGCACCAGTCCGGTAATGAAGGCATTGACAATGCGATGCCCGTGGTGTTGCTGCTCAAGAGGCATTGATAGCGATAGCGGCGTCGCACCAGGATCGGGCTCGTACTCTAGGTCGTGGCGACCATTCTTGTTTTGGTAGATGGTGGCGATATGTTGACCGTAGAGGAGTACGGCTAGGGCTGGGCTTGACTTCATAGTGCCTCCAGGTAGGCGGCAGCAATAGCTTCTTGGCCGTATAGTTTGGGTTTGTTGGCGAGTTGGAGCCCTAAGTCAAGGGAGGCTAAGACAGCTAGGACATGTCCGAGTTCGGCACGGGGGGCTTTACCTAACTCGATCACGCCCAACCATCTTCGCGAGACGCGTGAGCGATCGGCGAGTTCTTGCTGGGTGAGCCTAGCGTCTAGTCTGGCTTGACGGATCGCCGCACCTAGCTGGCGGGGGGTTACGATGTACTGAGCCATAATGCAACCGTACCGTCTCATTCATCAATGCGCAAGCTCGGTCGCATTCCGGGATGCGACCGTACGGTCGCATAGCTTGGCCACCAGCCGGTACATCCCGTACCCAACCCCAGCGCCGAGGGTGTTGAGGATGAGGTCGTCGAACTCGGCGACACCGCGGTAGGTGAGATACTGGGTGATCTCGATGGAGGCGGAGAGCGCGAAGCCAAGCGAGATCGTTAGGAGGGCACTGCGCTTCTGGAGCAGTATGGGGAGTAGGAACCCGAAGGGGACGAACCAGCCGATATTGCCTAGCAACAGCCAGAGAAAGTAGCCAGGGGCGTTGTGGGCGATTTGGAGCAGGTTGGTGAACAACTCGAGGTTGAGTTGGCGTTCGGGAAAACGGTATGGGCGCAGGAGCGTCAGATAAAACAATCCCCCAAGATAAACCACAAACAGCCCTCCACAAAGGAGTCGTATCTTCCCGGATGCAAACCTCACCCGACCCATCGAACCAACCAACGATGCCCTCAACCATCCGAACTTAGTACGCCTCAGTTGCCCGATGATCCCGCTAGGGGTACCTAGAGTCTTTTCTAGGGTGAAGGGTTTGGTTTGGGTAGTCCCTTATCGCTACACTTTTTGTATCTTCCTTGCGGGGATTTCGCCCGCCTTAACTATCTGGAGGTAGTTCATGGGACTTATTAGCGCTGTACTTGGTGCGGCTAGCGGCACGCTCGCTGACCAATGGCTCGAATTCTTCACCGCCGACGCAATTGCGGACAATGTCCTGGTTGTGAAAGGGCAACATAACACTGGTGGGCGCGGCTCCAATAAGCACGGCAGTGACAATATCATCTCTTCCGGTTCTGGTCTGGTGGTCGCCGACGGTCAGGCGGCAGCGATCGTTGACAATGGCATCATCGTGGAGTTCACCGCTGTGCCCGGGCGCTATACCTACGACCAGTCGTCGGAGCGCTCGATCTTCTCTGGTGGCGGTCTGGCCGCCAATATCGGTGCCGTTTTCCAGCAGGGCCTCGAGCGCTTCAAGTATGGCGGTGGGGTCAGCAAAGACCAGCGCGTCTACTACTTCAACATCAAGGAAATGCCCGGCCGCAAGTATGGTACGGCCACCCCGGTTCCCTTCCGGGTGGTTGACCGCAATATCGGCCTCGACATCGACATCTCGATTCGCTGCAATGGTGAATACTCGCTGCGACTGACCAACCCCCTCCTCTTCTATGCCAATGTTTCTGGCAATGTGGCGCAGGACTACAAGATCGACCAGCTGGAGTCCCAACTGAAGTCGGAGTTGCTGACCGCTCTGCAACCGGCTTTTGCCCGGATCTCCGAGATGGGGATTCGCTACTCCGCTCTACCAGCTCACACCACTGAGCTAGCCGCCGCCCTCAATGAGGTGCTCTCGACCCAGTGGCGGGATCGGCGCGGGATTGAGATCGTGGTCTTCGGGGTGAACTCGGTTTCGGCTAGCCCCGAAGACGAGCAGCTGATCAAGGATATGCAGAAGGCTGGCGCGATGCGCGATCCGAATATGGCGGGGGCTGTGCTCGCCGCCGCTCAAGCCGATGCGATGCGTAATGCCGCTCTCAACGAGTCTGGCGCCCCGGGCGCCTTCCTGGCGATGGGGATGGCTCAGCAGGCTGGTGGCAACCTCGGTCAGTTCTTCCAGGGCGGTCAGGCTCCGGCTGGCCCGCCGCCGACGGCCTATCCGGTCGCCCCAGACGGTGGGTACGGTGGGGCAGCGCCCTACGCGCCACCGGCACCTCCCGCCCCACCGGCTCCGCCCGCTGCTCCACCAGCCCCAGTCGGCTGGGTCTGTGCCGCCGGCCATGGTGGCAACACCGGCAAGTTCTGCGCTGAGTGTGGGGCTCCCCAGGTGGCTGCCCCCGAGTGGGTCTGCGATAAGTGCGGTTGGACGCCTCCGGCCGACACCACCACGCCGAAGTTCTGCCCGGAATGTGGCGATATCTTCGACGAAGCGGACCGGAAAGCCTAGACGATGTCTGTCGAGCAACAGAAATGCCCGAACTGTGCGGGTGGGCTCGCTTTTGATCCCACCCAACAGAAGTTGGTTTGCGCCCACTGTGATGCCGCTTTCGCGATCCCGGCTCCGGGCGGGCCTAGTGCCCCCAATGTCGAGGTCCTGACCTGGGAGCTCCCCAAGACTGGGTGGGCTCCCGAGGAGGCCGCTGGGATGTTGGTCTATGCCTGCGCTTCTTGTGGGGGCCAGATTGTTGGTAATCAGACCAGTGGCGCCACCTCTTGCCCGTATTGTGGCAATCCGGTGGTGGTCGCTGGTCAGTTCGCTGGCGGGTTACGTCCCGACCTGGTCGTGCCCTTCCAGCAGACTAAGCAGGCCGCTATCGACACCCTGCAGCGCCATTATCAGCGCAAGAAGCTGCTGCCGAAGTCCTTCAAGACCGCCAATTATCTCAATGAGGTTAAAGGGATGTACGTTCCGACCTGGCTCTTCGACTTCGATGTCGCGGCTTCGGCGGACTACTCGGCCCAGCGGGAAATCCGTACCTCCATCAAAGACGTGGCCGGACAAGCGAAGACCAATGTCGAGACCCAGCACTATCGTTTAGAGCGGGCGGCGACGGTGACCTTCGACGCCATCCCGGTCGATGGCTCCTCGCGGATGCCCGATGACATCATGGAGTCGGTGGCGCCTTTCGACGTCACGAAGTCGACCCAGTTCAACACCTCCTATCTGACCGGTTTCTTGGCTGATCGCTACGATGTCGACGCCGAGGCCTCCAAGCCGCGGGCCGTCCAGCGCATGACCACCACGACGGAATCCCTGTTGCTGGGCACGACTTCGAGTTATTCCTCGGTTCGGGCCGAGTCGAAGAATATCCAGATTCGGCGCGCCCGGGTGCTCTACTCGCTGCTCCCGGTTTGGATCCTGTCGACGACCTGGAATAAGCAGCGTTACACCTTCGCGATGAACGGTCAGACGGGCAAGTTCGTGGGCAATCTGCCGACTGACAGAGGCCTGTTCTGGAAGTGGTTCTTCGGCTTGTTCTTCGTCACCGCCCTGATCGGATGTGGGGCCTCCCTGGCGTACGTCTCCTCCTTGACGCCCACCGCAGAACAAGGCCTACCGATCTGGCCCTGGATTGTCACCGCTATCCTCGCCTTGCTGGTCGCTCTGATACCGACCCTGGTCTGGCAAGGGCAGCTAAAGACGGTCCATCTCCAAGCCGAGGCGAAAGACAATGTCCGCAAGGGCTCTTTCCAGGTTACCCACACGCGTGACCATTACCTGCGGAGCACCAATAAGATCACCTAGGCTTCCTAGGTAGTCAAGGGGGAGGGTATGGCCTCAGGTAAGGATCGCTCGTGCTTGGGTTCGCTTTTCAGCACGTTGGTAGTGCTGGTGTTGGTCTCTGCCTTGATTCATTTGGTCCATGCCCTGACCTTGGACAAGATCATCGAATACAAAAAGGTGGCTTTTGCCCCCGCCAGCTTGCCGAGTGATCTAGCTGGCTACCGCATCGCCTTCATCACCGACACCCACCTGTTGCCGGCCGAGCAGCTTGAGGAGGTGATCGCTGAGCTGAACCAGCGCGCGATCGACCTCCTCCTGCTCGGTGGCGACTTCTACCGCTGGGGGGATCTGGAGGCGACGATCGCGGCCTTGGCTCGAACCGTCACCAGTGATGGGATCTACGGGATCGCCGGCAATCACGACAACACCCGCGAGCTGTTCGGGCTCATGGAGGAGTATTCGATCGTACCGTTGTCGAATAGTGGGGTGCGGATCCGCCAGGATTTCTACCTGGCGGGAGTCGAGGATCTTTGGAACGGAAGCCCGGATATCCCCCAAGCGATCGCTGGTTCTCGCGAGGGCGATTTCGTTC
>JAIRKB010000170.1 GCA_031260385.1 Propionibacteriaceae bacterium
GAGCATCGTCGGCAAGAATGTCGCGATGCTCAATGTAGATAAATCTGAAGAAGTCGCCCAGATCAACCTCTGCCATACGACGCAGTTCCCCAAGCGCCTGGTCTTTATCGAGTCCAGTGCGGAATAGGTCAGCGTCAAGGGTGCGTCGTGCATTGGGGATGCGGGCCAGCATTCCAGTGCCGCCTTTCAGCACCCACTCTGAGTTCTCCCCGCCAGAGAAGATGCGGCACAGGAACCGGTCGTAGTAGGCCAGCCTGATCAGGTCATCTACTTGGCGTGAAGGGTTTTCGGAGTTGGCTTTCTTTGCCGCCGATTTGATGGCAGCTTCCACGGCTTGTGCGCTGGTGTATCTGTCAGCCACGATCAACTCCTTAATATCGCCTGTTCAGTGTTCGCCGCTGGAATTCTTCAACAACCCTGGGCGCGAGTGCTGATGCCGCGATGGCCTTAGCTTGAGATTCGGGGTCTTGGCGGGCAAGCTTTTCCAACTCGGTTAGGAGCACTTCTCCTGACTTGAATCCATTGCGTGCCGCCAGCCTATCGAGGAGGTCCGACAGTTTTTGCCGGTCGATGGTTCCAGCCTCAGCTAGGACGTCTGCTACTAGGGAACGGTCGATTCTGGATTCGACTAGGTCTGCAATGGTTTGTTCTGGGGTGGTAACCGGCAGGCCTTCGCGGAGAGTAACCCTGTCAGGCGCAAGCTGCGCCACCCGAAATGTGAGTTCTGGTCGTTGTGTTTGTCGCCGAGTAGCGACTGTGAACTCGTACGGTTCGGGAAGCAGGTCTCCCATGCCAAGCAGATAAGAGGCTGTAGCTCCAGAGACGACGGCGTCTTCGCTTCTTCGACGCAGGCGTTCTTCTGCCGTTTCCTTTGGCTGGATGGAAAGCCATGTGGCCTTAAGGTTGTCGAATCGACCTGATGGCACCGAAGCAGCTCGATAAACCCCGTGCGCTACTCGTTCGAGGTGGCCGACATCACAAAGTCGAGACAGCGCAAGCCTACTGACGCCACGCTGAGCAGCCTGAGCCGTCGTCACCATGCCCCACTGAGAACCAGTCACCTCGTTCAGTGCCAGCAGAGCCTCAACCGCTTTCATGCTTGAATTGTATCGCCATAACTGATACAATTCAAGCTGGGTGACAAAGGGGGGTAAAGGGGGGTGACAAAGGGGACGGTACCATTTTGTCACATTCCATCGGCATACACTAGCATTGCATTATCATTGGGGCGTTCATAAGGGAGTTAACCATCGCTAGGCAACCGCGTACCTTCAGCAAGACAGGGCTCTACCACATCATGTTCCGAGGAGTTAACCACTGTCAACTCTTTGAAGAAAATGAGGACTTCGAGAAACTCCTCACCATACTCACCAAAGTAAAATCTGAAACCGATCTAAAGGTCTTGGCCTACTGCTTGATGAGCAACCATGCCCACCTGCTCATCCGGGAGAAATCTCCAGGCGACATCGTCACAGCGATGAGAAGAACCCTGGCACCCTACGCCAGCTGGTTTAACAAGAAGTACGGACGCTCCGGCGCGCTAATCACAAACCGCTACAAAAGCGAATGCGTCACCAATGACGCTTACCTACTCACAGTCGTACGCTACATCCACCACAACCCAATCGAAGCAGGAATCACCACCACCCCTCGCTCCTACCGTTGGTGCAGCTACCAAAACTACCTCACCGGTCGCTCCGCCCTAACAGACGTCGACTTCGTACTCTCAATGTTCGCACCCAACCACCCCGACGCAATCCAACAATTCGAAAAATTCCACAACGACTATCCAAACGAAGAACCCATTAATCTACCCCAGGACTACAAAAGAAACCGCGACGATCAAATCCGTATCGAACTAACAAACCACTACGACGGAATCCAACCCACCGCGATCAACACGCTACCAAAAACCCAACGCGACACCATACTGGCATTCCTAAGAGAAAAAGGATTCTCAATCCGTCAGATAGAAAGAACCACCGGAGTCCCCCGAGGAATCATCGCACGAACCAAACCCAACAACCCCCAAACGTGACAAATCAGTACCGTCCCCATTGTCACACGACTGGACCCGTCTCGTCGGCGACCGCATAGTCATCACACCGATCTAGGCCTGCAACTGCCCTCCAAAGCGGCCTAGCCAAACACCTCGCGGTGTAACAAACATATCTTGAAGTTTCTACGCCTGGAACTACTGTGGACCGATCTCTAGAAGCTCCTCTTCGGTGTGCGTGATTGATGGGAGCTTGGTGTCCCCAACAATGATCGATTCGGGCAAGGTCCTGTTCTCTGCATGGAAAGCGCTGCGGAAGCGATCAGGTTCACGCGAGTTAGTGGCGGCGAACACACCATTAGGGCCACCGGTAACTACGTACCCACCGAAAGGTTGGCCTTTATCCAGCATGGCTGGTGTGATGAATAGTAGGTACGGTCCGTAAGAAGACAATCCATCTTTGCCAGTAGTCAGGTCGATACCAGGCGAAACAACATCGATTGTTCCTCTAGCGCTGATGGCGCCTCCCAGCACCTCGATGATTGTCATACGTACATACGGTACAGCCGCTGGCTGCTCTTCGGCGCCCGGCATGGTTGGTAGTGGGCGCTTGAAAGTTTCCCCAGTGGGCGTGGCGATGATGATGGCGCTAGAGATATCAGCCAAGTCTGCGATTCCATTGTACTCGCGACTCATTGAGCCTAGGACTTCAAACTGTGGAAGATCCCAATCATCGGGTGGCGAAGATGTTGCTGAGCAGCCCGAAAAGACTGCCAATGCACCGAGCACAGAAAGGGCTCGGACCAAACGACTATTTGTAGAGAGAGTTAACGCCATTTTTATCATCCGTCTGTGGTGTAGTTGGGGCAACGTTATAGTAGGAGTACATAAGCACAGTGCTGCTTGAAGAATGGGCGAGACCCAGGACATGACCAAATTCGTGAGCAGCAGCGCCATTCTGGCGATCAACTGTTGCACTAGCCCAGCCATTAGCGGTGGTGTTGATAACTATTTCAATTGTGCCCGCGCCCCATAGTCTATTAGTACAAGACGGTACGGTCTCAACCGTGCCTTTCTTGCGCACCATTGCAGTCCATACGACTGTATTACCACGGGCTTCCCCCGTTCCGGTAACCATCGCATCGGTGGAGGATGTAAGCCTCTGGAGGGTCGCATTCACAGATGCGTTATTCCATCGTGAAGCTCCATTACCAATGGTGGCAGCAACTATTAGCGGTGAGGGTACGTAGTACTTGACTGTCGAACTTCCCCATTTGCACCCCAGTGTGCTATATGCCTGTGCTTGGTTTGTTGGAGCAATCACAGAAGCAGACGCCAATAAAGCCAGAACCAGTGAGAGCCTGCCTAGGCTCATGGCTATTCGTTTCACATTCTATCTTTCTAATTGGTTGATCGTTCTTGGTCAGCAGAGACAGTTGGGGACGGTACTTTTTGTCACTTTCTTGTTGGCCAGACAGAGGGACCAATGTCTCACCTAGTCAATCAGAGTGTCGATAGAACTTCAACACAACGCATGGTTCCCCGACGGTAATCGTACTCCGTGCGAGATGCTCGTCTCGTACAAGTAATGTTGCCGCAAAGCGCCGAAAAAATCTGCTCTGACTAGGAGAGACAGCAGAACCGTCCCCGTGTCTGGTCATCCTTTCGCTAGATGGAACATGGGAAAGGATCGGTGGGTCAGGGTTCCCGGTTGTGAAGCACAGAGCGTATCCAAACCGGATCCCGTCGGGTGTGGATGAGGGCGAGAACTCTCACGACCTTGTCTGTAATTAGGTAGATCACCATATAGGGGAACACTCGCAAGGTTACGTGACGATATGTGTCGAAGATGATTGAACCAAGGTAAGGGAAGGCTTCGACGAGATCGAGTGACTGTTTGAAATCCTCACGCAAGCGTCCTGGCAGGCTCAAGTCAGCCGTGCCATAGTAGTCAGCGGCTTCACGCAAGTCCCCCTCAATCGCGGGATGGAATCTCAGAGAAACGCTCATCCCCACGTTGACTGTAATCTCGCGTCAAGCACATCCCAGGTCAAACCGATCGACGGGTCGGCATCCATCTCGGCATCACGGGAGCGAATCATGGTCATTTCTTGCTCCGTTAGTGACCGATCCCCAGGAACCAGAGACCGCTGAAGGAAGTCGATCACGTCAATACGCTCGGTGATCGTTAGCGACCCTAGTGATTCCTGAAGGGTTGAACTGACCATGAAATCATTGTACTCCTCCAGCGAGAATGCCGGAGACCGGGAGTCCAAGCTAAATGCTACCCCTCGTTCTCGCCGGCCGTCAGCGGGAGTTCGATTTGGACGGGTTGGTCGCCGAGGACTTCGCTGGGTTCTAGCCAGGCGCGACAGAGGTGGGGGGCGACGACTGGGTTGAGGCGAGCCACCCTTTGGGTGGAACGTAACTCTGCTAGGGCGCCGTTGATCATGCCGGCGTGGAGGCGGCAGACTAGGCCGGGGGCGCTGCGGGCGGACTCCATAAAAGGACAGTTGTGGAAGATCAGGTGGGGGCCGGGATAGGGGGCCCATTCTGGGGCGAACCACAAGGCATCAAGCTTATTTAGTACGCGTTGGGCGATCTCGGCTTCGTCGAGAACCTCGAAGGGGGCCGGGCGGGAGGTCAGGTAGGAGCCCCACTCCAGACCCGCTTCGTACATCTCCTCGTCGACCTCCGGGAACTTGGCGACAATCGTAGAAGTTAAAATCTGGGCTAGGAGACGATAGCCTTGGGCCCGTTCGTGGGTCTGGTTGGGCAGGGTGCCCGAATAGAGGACGCGGCGACGGCCCGGGCCGGTGATCTCGGCCGTCTCTCGGTTGGCCATGCCCGCATCGGCTAGCGACTCAAGGTGGAAGCGGGCGGTGTTGGGGTGTATCCCCACCATCGTCGCCACCTCGGCGACCGAGATCGGCTCCTTGGTGTCGCGGAGGATTTGGATGATATGGGTCCGTCGGCCCTCTTTTTGCGATCCTCCAGTCGTACCATCGTAAATCCGAGGTGTGGAACGTGCGGGCATGTCAGTCATTCCTTCCTAAGGCTTCACTAGTGTCGTTGACCGCTAATGGACGCGAGTCTATCGAAATTGCCAAGATCGCGCCCGCCACCGGGATCAGGCTCAGGCCAGCCAAGGGAGAGGTCCGGGGAGTTACTTGTGAACCACCAACCGTCCTTTTCATAGCGACGCCCCCAACCCCTTCTAGAGACCCAGCAACTAAGGATATAATACAACAAGGAGTGGTTATAATGAGGAATTCTGTCTTTAATTCGAGTCAAACCTCCGGGGGGACTGGTGATCACCACCGGCCGAGTCGCAGTGTCGCCGAGCACCTCGCGGTGGTCTTGGATTTGGCGATTGACTACCCCCGCACCGCCGAAAGGATCGGCCTCGGCCAAGCCTGCGGTCGCGTGCTAGCCGAGACGGTCAGCGCTAGGTGGGATATCCCGTCCTTCGACCAGTCAGCGATGGACGGCTTCGCCTTGCGGGCCGCCGACCTGGCGGACAACCCGCTAGGCCTCCCGATCAGCGCAACGATCTTCGCTGGGCAAGCCCCCGATCAGTTGGCGCCTGGTACGGCGGCCCGGATCATGACGGGCGCGGCGATACCCGCAGGGGCGGACACCGTCATCGCCTTCGAACAAGCCGATGATCGCGACGGGCGCTTGCGGGCCCAGCCAACCCTCGGAACTCACATCCGCCGTCAAGGTGAGGATGTCCGGGCTGGGGTGACGATCCTGACCCCGGGGACGGTCCTGACGGCGCGCCATATCGGCGCTCTCGCCGCCGTCGGGCGAAGTCAAGTCCAGGTCGCTCGCCGACCCAAGGTCGCTGTCCTCACCACCGGAGACGAGCTGCTATCCCCCGACCAAACTCCCACCATCGGCACGGTCATCGACTCGAACGGACCCTTCCTGGCTGCCGCCTTAGTCGGCCTCGGCGCTGACCTCGGCACGGTCGTACATTGTGGCGACGACCCGGCAAGGTTCACCCAGACCATGAATGACCTCGCCGACAACGACCTGATCCTGGTCACCGGCGGGGTCTCCACCGGCGACAAGGACGTCACCCGCGCCGTCCTCAGTGCCAATGGATCGACCTTCGTCTTAGTCAAAATGCAACCCGGCAAACCCCAAGGCGCCGGGCGCTGGGGCCAGACCCCTGTTCTTGCCTTGCCCGGCAACCCCGTCAGCGTGGCGGTCTCTGTCGCCGTGTTCGTCCGCCCCCTGATCCACGCCCTCCTCGGCACCACCCCCCCGCCATCAACCTGGGCAACCGTCGCCCAAGGCTGGACCAGCCCAGCCGATCGCCGCCAATACTTCCCCGTACGCTTCACCGACGACGGCCAGATCGCCCCCGCCACCCCCGGCGGCGCCGGCTCCCACCTAGTCACCTCCCTAGCCCAAGCCACCGCCTTCGCCATCATCGAAGAGCCAGTAACCAAAGTCCTCCCCAACACCCCCCTAGAAGTCATCCCCATCAACTAACCACGGGGACGTTTCTGGTGGTACCGAAATTACTTGGTGGACTAGCGATCGTTGTAATGGCCTTGGCACTGGACGATCTCGATGGTGCCATCGACTATTCGGTAGATGAGCCGGTGGCGTTCGTCGATCCGGCGGGAAAAGAAGCCAGATAGCTCACCCGACAGAGGTTCGGGCTTTCCGATACCTGAAGTGCCGTCGCGTTGGATGTCGGTGATGAGTTGGTTAAGGCGCTTGAGCAAGCGACGGTCTTGGGCAATGGCAAGTAAATCATTCCAGGCGATATCAGAGAACGTGATGTTCATTCCATCGCCCTCAGCTCATCCAGAGTCTTGATTACGACCTTGCCTTCGTCTAGTTGCTGAATTGATTGGCGTAACACAGCCAGGTTGGACTCGGCGTAGAAGGGGTCCTGCATCAACTCGACGGGCATCCTGCCGCGCAAGACAACCTGGCGCAAAAACATCCTCACCGCTGTAGACAGATCCAACCCGATGTCTCCCAACACCAGCGCGGCAGTCTGTTTGGTTGGTTCGTCCACCCGAACCGTGATCGTTGACATTGTCATGTTAACTCCTCGCCAAGTCGCTTTACTCATGACAATTGTAACACCATAGCCTATCGCCGTAACATCTCAGTCATCATTACCCGACAAATCGCATCGCGTAGGGTCAGCCGAGGGTGAGGATGATGACTTGGGGGCGGGCGAAGACGCGGGTGGCGTACTGGCCCGTACCATTGGAAACGTAGACCGGCACGTCATCGCGGGAGGTGGACCAGCCGGAGCGGAAACGTTGGTCGTAGGCGGTGATGCCCTCGTCGATGGCGAACAGGGGGGCCCACAAGCCGAAGATGGTGACTTGTCCGCCGTGGGTGTGACCGGAGAGGACCAGGTCAACCCCGGTGGTGTCTTGGGTCATCGTGGTGTCGGGGTTGTGGGCTAACAGGAGAACGAAATCGCCCTCGCGAGAACCAGCGATCGCTTGGGGGATATCTGGGTCACCATTCCACAGATCCTCGACCCCCGCCAGATAGAAATCCTGCCGAACCCGCACCCCACTATTCGATAACGGTACGATCGAATACTCCT
>JAIRKB010000181.1 GCA_031260385.1 Propionibacteriaceae bacterium
CGAAACCCTCACCTACCCAAGAAGAATGATTATTCGTCGTCGACACCGCCCCATCAGTCGAACCCGACGAATATGACAACACTAATTCCGGACCAAACCCCGCCGGAACATCCGGAACCCGCAACGGATAAGACCACGAAAAATCACCCGTCCAACCGCCAGTCTCCCACGAACTCGAAGCTGGTAACGGCAACGCACTATAATCCCCTTCATCCGACGACACCCCAGCAACCACCCCAAGCAACATCGTTGAACCAGACGACCCGTAAACCGACCCACCAATAACCAACTCATCAATCTCGCCACCACGACCCGACGGCGCCACCGGACCACCAGGAACACTCAAAACCGTAGAAACAGTCAACCCATCCGGATCATTCACCGACACCAAACTAGACTGAGCCCGACACCCCACCAAGTCAGGCGTGCTCAACCCACAGTCTGGTAGCCCCACCAACCGCAACCTCGACCCAAAAGCCCCACCAACCGCATCCGCAAAAGCAGAATAGTCACCCCTCACCTCAACATCCGCACCCGCTGGCAAATCAACCATCAACACCAACCCAGTGCCTACCAACTCTTCAGCCTGCTCTAGACCCAACACTCGCACCCGAGCATCCACCGACGAACGCCTCGACCCCTCAGCCACCACCAGAGACACAACCGATGATCCCACCTGAACAACCCGATCACGCTCAACACGAACAACCCTGCCCCCAGGCTCCCCACTATCCGCCGGCCACTCTGCCCGCAACTCCCGCTCCAGTATCTCAGGCGCCGACTCCGGAGACTTGCCCTCTAGTTCGCGAACCGACACATCCCCCGGCCGCTGAAAACCATGCCACTCCACCGGATCCGCAAACGCTGGCGCCACCACCCCATCCACACCAGCAAGCCCAATGACAACCGTAATAACAATAACCCCCACCGAAATGCGACTAGTCTTTTTCATGACCCCACTAATCCTCTTCGTCTATTATCCTGAAAAACCTCGTTGAAATAGCGCCACCACTGGCCCTAGTTCTTGAACTCCCGCGCCTCAACGATGATTGTAGCAGTGACATTACACTCCGCAGATATCCTTGTCAATCGGTATTTTTAAAAACTACAAGTTAAAGTATTTGCTGCTCTGCAATATAAATATCATTATATCGAAATACAGAATATCATTTTTAAAGAAGGGCACTCATCCTTAACTAGGAGGGTTAGGGCTTGAGCCACATTCAGGCCTCTGACCTTGGTAGTTAGCTGGGTGATAGTTAGCTTGGGGAGGGCCGAAGGCGGCGGAGGTTGTCATGATTCTTGGCTGGGTTGGTTGGGGGCGTAGGGCTAACCAGAGGGCACCGACTAGGGCGACGGTGTAGAGCGGTTCGCCGAGGATCCAGTCCCCCGCTACAACCCATGGGGTTGAATCATTATCATCGCCCTTCGCTCGCGCGAGTGCGACGAAAGCGATGGTGGTCGCTGCGAACAAGGTGTTAGCAATGAACAGCAACACCCTGGTCGGACGAGGAAAGACCTGCGAGTCCCCCTCAAGGAACTCAGCATCGGTTATCAGTCTCCAGGTTAAACCAAACAAGACCAGCAAATACGGGCTAAAGACCAAGGCTGCCCCTGCCGGGTCAGAAACAATATCACGGTACGGGAAAAGCCCCACCAGCAAGACCACGGTCATCAACCAGATGGCGCGTTCGCGATTGAGCCGACCTTGTACGGCTTGAATCGCTCCAACCAGAAAGGCCACCCCAGCCGCAATCAAACCGCTGGCCTCGACACTGCGCTCGTGTAGGAAGGCCAACCCCGGGATGAGACCCAAGCAGTCGAGAATATTTAAGGCCGAAAACGCCGAGAACAGGGCCGCTTCCGTAACCTGCCCCCGCGCCGAGACTCGCCAAGCGACCACCAACAAGCTCACCCCCATGCCAGCGCGCCAAAACAGTCCGGAGTTGCTGCCAGAGATCACATTCCATACGGCATCAAAACCAGCATTTACTCCGTCGGAGGCAACTATGCCGACAAGCAGACGCGCAACCATCAACAGGGTCTGCACAAGTGCAAGAGCAACGACCGCCAACCCTAGCGGGTAGAGTCGGGCGGACCAGGTATCCCCATAGGTGTCTGGTGCCTCAAGACCGCCACTACGCCCGCGCGCCAACCAGACTAGGAGCAGCCCAGCCATGATGATCAGCATGATGGCTCCAGCGGCGAAGGCCTCGGGGTTAAGCTCTTCTACCCCCCGTCGCACCATAAGTGTGGTCGAAAAAACCAACCACGCGAGCGCCAACCCAGAAAGCCCAGCGAAAAGCCCTCGACTGATAGGGCGTCTGACTGCGGCAGACGCCCCCGTGACGACAATCTGGGCCGGTGCCACCCCAGCAACGAGAAGGGCGGGAAAGGATAGTATGCCGAGGCTCCGGATGACGTTTTCGGCACCACTGACCCGAGCGTGGAAGTAGGGGCTCGCCCCCACCACTACCCAAGGCCCGAGCATCATCAAAGCAACAACCACCGTAACAACTACAAACTCCCACCAGACAAACCCCCGCTTTGCACGCGCAGCTGTGAAAATGAAAAGAGGGAGGTAGGTCAGGACCGACAGTCCAATTCCGAGCATAGTTGCCATCGGCGGACCCGAAGAAACAAGAATGAGCATCCAAGCGGGCCCGGCATAAAGGACGAGGGCAAACCCTCCCACTGCGAAGAGCCCGAAGCGGACTAACCATGAGGTGTGCAAGGCGGCGGTATGGAGGAGTGCGAGGGTCAAGATCAGCCCGCAAGTCAGCAACCACGCCACGGACTCAGGCAGGGTATTTGGCGAGGTCTCAGAGAGCAGAAGGTCGCTATTCTGCCGCAAGGGCACTGCAAAGATCGTTGCCAGACCAAGCAGGATGTAGACCACGAGGACCGCCGCGCCAATCACCGCCAGACCAGTCGGCCAGGTGCTCGGACGAGGTCGACCTTCGCGCACTGGTCGGACTAAGGTGAATGACAGTGTCCACCCAATGGCTTTTAGTAACTCTTGCAGACTTCGTTTCATGGCAACACCGCGATTTCGATCCCCTTCGGCCCGATGGCGAGTACGGCGTCCGCGTCGGCAACCAAGAAGACCCCGATGCCTGTGACATCGCCCAACTCGTGGGGCCAGCGTTGCACCGGCCAGCCGCCATCTGCCAGCAGGATTAGCTCGCTTTCTGCCAGTAACAGGACCCGCTTTCCGCCACCGATTGCGGCGTAAGCACGGGCGTCGGCCCATCGCCAGAGGACGGCACCACTAGACCAGTTGATCCCGAGAACGACAGCGTTATTGCGCAAAACCAATATTTGGTCTAGTCCGATCAGGTCTAGGGCATTTTCGTAAACCCGGTGGCGCCAGACCGGGTGCCCATCGGCTAACGAGTAGGCCCGGAGGATCATCGAGTTTTGTGCAGCGTAGACGATCACGGGATCGGGTCCCAGGCTGACCACCATGGCTTGGGGTATGCCTGCGTCGGCAACCCAGAGTTGACGACCCTGGAGGTCAAAGCAGGCGAGAGCGCCTGCTTGGTTGGCGACCAGGATTTTCTCACCCGCCGCCACCGGAGCAGACCGAATCTCAACTCCCATGTTGGCCCGCCAACTTAAGGCCCCCGATGCGAGCTCAAAGGCAGACACTGTCCCGTCCAGAGCGACGACCATCACGAGGTCACCGACCCGGACGGGCGGCACCATTGTGATATCGCTCAGCCGTGCCTCCCAGACCCATCGCCCATCGCTGTTATAGGCAACCAGTTGTCGGTTCGTGTTTGCCACGACGGTGAGTGAACCGAAAGTTGCTGAGGCGGTTGGGTGCCCGCCCGGCCTGGCATCCCAGCCAATAGTGGCAGCCTGATCATTCAAACGGAGAAATCGCAAATCTGGCGTGTTCCTGTCAACAAACACCGCTCCACCCGACAGCAGCCCGGGTGAGGTTCTCGGACTAATGGTCGGGTCGTAAGCATGCGCGTTAATGATCCGGTGGTCGAAGGTGAGGTTGTCGAGGGCGGCGAAGTTGATTGGGGTGATGGGATCGACTTCAACCGAAACAGCCGCCATTGTCAGTCCCCAGGTGGCCCGACTGTCCGCCACATCAACAATCCCCAATCCCGGACACCAGGTGCGTCGCTCCCAGCGGGAGACGGTGCCGACTTGGTAGTCCATGGTTACATCAAGGCAGGTCGGTCGGGCCGAGGCGGTCGCCACAAAGCTCGCCTTGTAGTCATTTTTAAAAACCTCGCCTCGGTCCATGGTCACGGCCTGGCCCTTGGATACCCAGGTCTGCCCGGCGACCGGGTTCACTGGCAAGTCGAGTCGGCCCGGGACCAGGAAAGCGACCCTGGCTTCGACGAGTCCAGCGATCTCCACGAACGAATAGTCGATCACCGCTCTGGCACCATCGGTGTCTAGAGTCCAAATAGTGTCAGCAATAGCTGTTGTTTCTCCGGTGGGGTCGGCATTGACGATGTGTAGCCGGGTGAACCGGGTCTCAAAGGGATCCGGATCGGTAACGTAGACCCAGGCGGAGTATCCCAAAATATTGGCGTTTGCCAGGCTGAGACCATCGGGCCGGGACCACTCGAAGTAGGCTATGTCCTCGGATTGTTCGGAGCTCAAACGGGCCCGATAACCGTCGGTTGGAAACCAACTATCGAGTGGGTGCGTGGAAGCGAAAGGCCGACCAATCAGCGCCGTTGCCGCCAGGAGAGCGAACACGACCACTCCGACCACGATTGCGGGGCCTAGCTGAAATTCCCCTGGCCTAGGCTCCGGCGCCTCAGGATGGGCAACCATTGTCTGCACCATGTTCGCATTCTAGCGCTTTCCACGATTCGTACGGGGGGTTTTGTGTAAAGAATGGGCTTAGCGTTTGTCTACTTGGGGGGCCTGTGTAAGATAAGCAGGGGTTTGTGTCAACGGTGATAGTACTTTGCGTCGGAAGTGACGTGCGTACCGACCTGGAAACGACGACTCGAGTAGAACAAAGGGAGAGACCGTGATCGTATCATGGATGACAACCAATGCCTGCAATCTGAAGTGCGCGCATTGCTATCAAGACGCTGGTGAGACCCAGGATAAGGAGCTCAAAACCGACGAAGCAATGACGATGATTGATCAGATTGCCAAGGCTGGCTTCAAGATCATGATCTTCTCCGGCGGCGAGCCGCTAATGCGGCCCGATATCTTTGACCTGGTGGCCCACGCCGCCTCGCGCGGTCTGCGTCCGGTCTTCGGAACTAATGGCATCCTGATCACTGAGGAAGTCGCCCGTCGGCTTAAGGAGTGCGGCACGATGGCGATGGGGATCTCCCTAGACAGCCTGGACCCGGCTCAGCATGACCGCTTCCGGGGGGTCCCCAATGCTTACGCCCAGACTCTGCAAGGGATCGAGAACTGTAAGAAGGTGGGCTTGCCCTTCCAACTCCACACCACTGTCGTGGACTGGAATAAACACGAGATCTGCGATGTGACGGATTTCGCCGTCGAGGTCGGCGCGATCGCACACTATATATTCTTCCTAATCCCGGTCGGTCGCGGGGTGTTTATTCAGGACACCTCCCTAGCCGTCCAAGAAAACGAGACCTTGCTCAAGGCAATCATGGCCAAGCAAGCCGAGGTTTCGATCGATGTCAAGCCCACCTGCGCCCCGCAGTTCATGCGGGTCTCCCGGGAACTTGGCGTTGACACCCGCTTCACGCGCGGTTGCCTAGCAGGGCTGACCTACTGCGTCATCGGCTCGGAAGGGATCGTACGGCCTTGTGCTTACATGGTCGAGGAGGCTGGCGATGTTCGCCAGACACCTTTCGACGAGATCTGGCGCGATTCCGAGGTCTTTAAGACCCTGCGGACCCAAGACTATGGTGGCGCCTGCGGGTCCTGCGAGTTTAATGACACCTGCGGTGGCTGTCGCGCCCGCGGGGCCTATTACCATGATGGCGACATCCTGGCTGAAGACGACTACTGCGCCCACGGGCACCGTCGTCGCGGCCACCTCCTCACCAGCTAGCCCGGAGCTAGCCTGGAAACCCTTAACAATGAATGGAGAACTAATGACCTCACTGAAACCGATCCGACGGAGCATCGGGATTGCGGCCATTCTCGCTTTTGGTCTGGTCGGCGCGCTGACCGGATGTACGACCCCTGGCACTGATCCGACGCCGACCACCCCGACACCGGGGCTAGTCGAGTTCGTCGACGACCTTGGGAATGCTGTGACCGTTAATAACCCCCAGCGCGTTGTCGCCTGCATGGGCAGTTTCGCCAATATGTGGGAGCTCGCCGGTGGGACCCTGATCGGGGCGACTGAGGATGTCTACGATCAGTACGAGCTGACATCAACCGATGTGGAAACGGTCGGCGACTTCACCGCCCCGAACCTGGAACTAATCATCGCCCTTGAGCCCGATTTCGTGATCATGACCGGGGCTTCCGGCGGCAAGGGCGGCGGCGTTGCCCAATCTGATCTCCGCGGCACTCTAGTGGGCGCTGGGATCACGGTCGCCTATTTCACGGTGTCAACCTTTGAAGACTATCTGCGCGTCTTGGGCATCATGACCTCCATCACCGATCGTACGGACCTCTACGAAGCTAATGGGACGGCGGTCGGGGACCAGATCGACGCCTTGCTCGCTCAAGTAGCGGGGACTGCTGAAACGCCAAATGTCTTGCTCATGACCACCTACTCCGGCGGCACGCGAGTCCAGGATTCCTCGACGATGACCGGCACGATGCTCGCCGAGCTTGGCGCGGTCAACCTGGCCGATGCTCATCCCTCCCTGTTACGTGACTTCAGCTTGGAGTCGATTATCGAACTGAATCCCGACTTCATCTTGGTCGTACCAATGGGTAATGACACCGAAGCGGCGATGAAGAATCTGCAAGAAGCCACCGCCGCGAACCCGGCGTGGGCTAGTCTTGATGCTGTCAAGAATGAACGTTACGTCGTGCTCCAACCAGCGCTCTTCCTCTACAAGCCGAACGCCAACTGGGCCGATAGCTACCAGAAGTTGTTTGACATTCTCTATACCTAATCGAAATCCCTAGCCGAAAGGACCGATGAGCCCACTGCGGGAGAAGCGATCCAAGCTGATCGCGGTGATCGTGACCATTATCTTCCTGATTGTGGTCACTATCGTCGCGGCCTTGGTTGGCTCTAGTGCGGTGGGCTTTGACGAACTATGGGCCCTGATCACCGGCGGGCCGATTAAGGCGAGTTCCAAGACCATCCTGCTGAATGTCCGCTTCCCGCGCGTCTTGGCGGCGTTGGCTGCCGGGGCTGCCCTAGCGGTGGCAGGGGCTGTGATCCAGTCGGTCTTGGACAACCCCTTGGCCAGCCCCAATATCATCGGCATCAACTCGGGCGCTGGACTAGCGGTTTTGCTGACCAGCACCTGGTTCGTCTCGATGCCCTATCTGCAACCGATCGCCGCTTTCGTTGGCGCCCTGGTCACGGCTCTGATCATCTTCGCCATTTCGTTGGGCGCCGGTACATCCCGGTTGACCGTTGTCCTGGCTGGTATCGCCTTGTCCGCCATCTTCGGGGCCGGTATGAACGCTGTCTTGATCGTCAACCCGGATGCCTATGTCGGGGCGAGCACCTTCCTGGTCGGCGGGCTAGCCGGAATCACCATGGGCAAGATCGTCTGGCCATCGCTCTACATCGTCGTCGCCTTGGTCGTTGCCCTCAGTCTCGCTGACAAACTCAATGTACTCTCACTGGGCGATACGACCGCTCACTCCTTGGGGATGAACGTCGGCCACTGGCGGATGGGCCTACTCGGCCTAGCGGCCCTCCTCGCCGGCGCGGCGGTCAGTTTTGCCGGCCTGCTCGGCTTCGTTGGCCTGATCGTGCCCCACATGGTCAAGTTCGTCGTCGGCAATGATAACCGGATCGTCTTACCCTTGAGCGCCGCCTTGGGCGCTGGTTTCGTGGTCTTCTGCGACCTACTCTCGCGGGTGATCTTCGCCCCGTACGAAATCCCGGTTGGTATCCTAATGGCCTTCCTCGGCGGACCCT
>JAIRKB010000212.1 GCA_031260385.1 Propionibacteriaceae bacterium
ACTCGCTGGGCATACTTCGTCGTGAACATCATTCTCCTTCGGCTTTTCGGCTTTAGCGCACGGCTAATCCGGTTCCACATCGGTTTGGGGTTTTCTAATAGACTACCTGATCAACCCCAAACTCCACATCTTGGATCCCAAGATGGTCGGTCTTAGCCAGCGATCCGCTCGGCTAATCCGATGATTGCGGCCGCCGCTGGGCTCGTGGGATTGGATAGTACGATTGGCTGGCCTTGATCACCGGCCTCGCGAAAACCGGGCTCTAAGGGGATCTCCGCCAAGAGCGGCACCTCATAGTCAACGCGCTCGCCTAGACTAGCCGCCACCAGGTTGCCACCGCCTTGGCCGAAGACATCGACGCGGTGGGTCTGGTCGCAGTGGGGGCAACTGGTTTCTAGGTAGCTCATGTTCTCAACCACACCGATGACCTGCTGGGCCAACATCGCGGCCATCGTGCCAGCCCGCTCGGCGACCTCAGTGGCGGCTAGTTGGGGGGTCGTCACGACGATCACCTCGGAGTCGGGGAGTTTCTGACCAAGCCCGATCGCTGTATCACCCGTACCAGGCGGCAGATCGATGAGCAGGAAGTCGAGGTCACCCCAAGCGACTTCGGTCAAGAACTGGCCGATAGCGCGATCGACCACCGGGCCCCGCCAGGCGACAACCTGACCCCGACTCGGCTTCATCATGCCGATGCTCATCACCTTGACCTGGTGGGCTTCCACCGGTAAGAGCAAGTCGAGACCGGCAATGACGGTGGGCCCGTCGCCTTCGGGGATGCCCATCAAATCGGGGATCGAGTGGCCGTAGATATCGGCGTCAATCAAGCCGACCGCGTAACCCTGCTTAGCCAACGCACAAGCGAGGTTGACCGATAGTGAGGACTTACCGACCCCACCCTTACCGGAGGCGATCGAGATCACCCGGGTGGTGTTCTCCGGGCCGACGAAAGGGATCTCACGCTGAGGGGGATGGAGCTTGTCGCGCAAGGCTTGGCGTTGCTCATCATCCATCGCGCCCATGATGACATTAACCCCGGTGATCCCATCGATTGGCGTCAGCGCCGCGGTCACCTCGCGGGTGAAACGGGCTTTCAGCGGGCAAGCTGGGGTGGTCAGCAGGATGGTCACCGAGACAGCAGAGTCAGCGTCAACCTCAATCGGGCCAACCATGCCCAACTCGGTGATTGGGCGACCCAACTCGGGGTCCATCACCGAATCGAGGGCGGTCAAGATCTGGGGGATAAGGGGATGAGTTTCAGTCACCGGTATAGCATAGCCTGCTTTAGGATCAGGGCTTAGCGGGCTTGGACTTCGGCTATCCAGGCCTCAACGGCGTCGGCCTCACGGGGGAAGGCGGCGGTTAGGTTGCGGCAACCGGTTTCAGTGATCAGGATGTCGTCTTCGATCCTCACCCCAATTCCACGTAACTCCTCGGGCACTAGCAGGTCGGTGGACTTGAAGTAGAGGCCCGGCTCCACGGTGATGATCATGCCAGGACGTAACTTCGCCTTGCGATAACACTTGTTACGGGCTTGGGCACAGTCGTGAACATCAATCCCCAGGTGATGGGAGGTGCCGTGGACCATCCAGCGGCGGAACTGCCCACCATTAGTGAGATCGAGGGTCTCCTCAACGCTGACCGGCAGGATTCCCCAGTCGTAGAGATATTCCGAGAGGACCCGGATAGCGGCATTATGGACATCAAGGAAGTCCGCTCCCGGTTTGGCGGCGTCGATGCCAGCTTGTTGGGCAGCGAGGACGGCCTCATAGACCTGGCGTTGGGCGGGGGAGTAGCGGCCGGAGATCGGCAGGGTCCGCGTGACATCGGCGGTGTAAAGGGTTTCCACCTCGACCCCGGCATCGATTAACAGCAGATCGCCAGCGCGCAGGTCGCCGTCATTGCGGATCCAATGCAGGGTGCAAGCGTGTTCACCGGCAGCGGCGATCGTGTCATAGCCGATGGCATTGCCGAGGTGGCGGGCGTGCAACCCGAAGATCCCTTCCACCCAGCGCTCACCGCGTCCAACCCGTACGGCCTGGGGGATATCGGCAATCACGGCTTCGAATCCGACCAGAGTGGCCGCACAAGCGCGATCCATCTCGGCGATCTCAAACTCATCTTTGATCAAACGCAGTTCGCTCGCTGCCCGTTCCAGTTCCTGATCGACCCCATCGGCTTTCCCGCGCAAGGCCACCACGATGGCTTCCAACTTTGAATCGACACCGGGCAGGATTCGCGTCACCCCTTCACCATGGACGAGCTTGCTGGCTAAGCGGGTCGACAGGGTCGCGATATCGCGGACTTCTAGACCGGTCCGCGCCGACATATCGGCTAAGGACGGACGGGCGCCAACCCACATCTCACCATACTGGGAGCTGGAATAGAACTCCTCATTGGTGCGTGGGGCCCGGGGGTGGAAGAATAACGTCGCTTGGCCATCTTCGATGATCAGGGCGGCATCGGGCTCCCAGTCCTCACCGAGCCCACTGAGATGGGCAAACGCGGCGTGAGGTCGGAAGCGATAGTCGGTGTCGTTGGAGCGGACCTTATAGCCCCCGGCCGGGATGACCAGGCGGTCGAGCGGGAAGAGATCCTGGAGGGACTGACGGCGCGCGGGGGTGTAGGCGCTCGCCGGTAGCGCCGCGACGGGTGCGCTGGACTCGGGCGCCCAATCTAGGGGGATAAACTCCCGAAAGGCCTGGGAATAGGGGATTGCGCGGTTGGAGAGCTTGGCCGATTTCTTCATTGCCCTAGTCTAGGCCTAGTCAACCTAATCTCTAGACAGCGCTTGGGGGTGCGAGGGAGGGGTCCTCCATTACTCCAATGAATAGTGGCACTGAGGTGACGGTGTCGACGATGGCATAGATATACGGACGATCGAAGGTCACCTGGGTCTCGCCAATCCAACCAGACACTGGAACTACTTCGATCACTGTCGCGGCGGAGGCTTCCGTACCTTTCTCGCCGACGCCCATAGTCACTTTCTGCACGGCGGAACCGATGCAGAGAGAGCCGAGCGGGGAGTAACCCATCGCAGAGAAATCAGCTCGATCGGTAAAGGCGATCCCCAACCCAAGGGCGGTCAGCGGGTCTACCAGATCAAAGCCGAATTCCGTGTGGAACTTTGGCATCCGGACCAACAAGCCGTCTCTCGGCTCGGCGGCATGCAACCAGCGGGTGATCGAACCCGGATCTAGACTGAGGTCGCCCCCACCAGGCATGATCGCCATGAAGGCGAGGCGGCCATCCTTATATGGCAGGAGCACCCCTTCTTGATTGCCAACTTTAATATAGGAACCCTGGGACCCACCGGTCATGAACCAGGCGTCGACTTGGCGGCCATCCTTCGTTGTAAACGGGCTTTCGTAGCTGTCTAGTCGGTAGAACTCCTGAGCCCAAGCGGCTTCCAGATAAAGCGTGTTAACCAAGAGGGCAACAGCGTAGGGGTCAATGGACTCCAGCATTTCGGGGATAAGGCCCCCGGTGTGTTGCTTAATCCAGTCGTTGACCTGTTTGAGGGTGGCAGGGTTTTGCAGATCGGTTGTGAAGACCGAGGCTTGGTGGTAGCCGTCGAGGCGATCAACCCAGGTCTGCTTGACGATGAACTCGTCGTCTAGCCAAGCCGAGTTGGTCAAGTTTAGGATCGTACCAGCGTCGTCGGAACCCAGATTGGCCAACAGATAAGCGACGAGTTCGCTAGCTTCGTCGGCGCTAAGACCAAGGACGTCCGCGAAGGCTTGGGCGGTCGCACCCGCCGCGCCATCGTAGGCCATCGACAAGGCGATGAAGGCCGACAAAGGCGAGATCACCGGGTTGGGCTTGGCACCGAGACTCTGGTTGAACAGCGCTTCCCCGAATTGGCTCAGGGCGGTGACTTGGGCTTGGGTTGGCTCACCAAACTTGACAGCGACACCACCGGGCTTGTTTGGATCGATGGGGTCGATTGACGACCCGCAACCAGCGCAAGCTAAGGCTAAGGCGGTGACAATGATCCCGCCAATCGTCCACAGTCGCTTCATGGCTTACTCCCTCACTGTTTCGTGGTCTGTTTCATAGTCTATATCTCAAGATAGCATCTGCGGGTTCCGGTCAGGCCGTTAGCCCGGTTGGCGCTCGTCGGAGATTGGGCTCGTGTTAAGATCGGGAACATGAAGGTTGATTCCGCTGATCTGGTGAAGTTGTTAGAAATCCAAGAGATGGACAACGCCATCAAGGCGGCGAAGCATAAGGCATCCGTGCTCCCGGTCCATCAAACGATCGGCGAGCTGACCAGGCAGCGTACTCAACTGTTGGATGATCACATCGCGGCCAAGACGGCGGTGCTGGATGCCGGGGCGGCTCAGCAGCGGGCGGAAGCCGATGTGATCCCGGTTAAGGAGCGTCTAGCCCGCAATCAGGCGCGGGTTGATGCCGGGGAGATGGATCCGAAAGCCTTGTCGACGGCGATTGAGGAGATTGCCCATCTGAAACACCGGATCGCGGCGCTCGAGGACGCAGAACTAGAGGCGATGGAGGCTTCCGAGTCGGCGAATAGTCATCTTGCGGCTGTCATCGAGGCGGTGAAAGCCCTAGAGAGCGAGTTGCGTGAGCAGGTGGCTGCCCGCGATGAGGCGGTCGCCCAGTTAGCGCAAGAGGCGAAACAATTAGGTCAGGCGCGCGCCGAGTTGGGGGCGCAGTTGCCGGGCGCGCTGATGGGTTTGTACGAGAAGATTGCCGGGCGGTCCGGCGGGGTTGGGGTGGCGAAACTAGTTGGACACCGCTGTGCGGGCTGCGGGCTAGAGGCAACGGTCGCCGATTACAATGCTTACCTGGCGGCGCCTAGTGACGAACTGATTCGCTGTCAGGAATGTGATCGGGTTCTAGTTAGATCCTAAAACGATCTCCAGGAGAGCCTGGCGGGGGATGTCCACCCAGGCAGGTCGATTTCTCGCCTCGTAGACGAATTCATATATCGCTTTATCGATCTCATAGGCGGTCAGCAGTTCCCGCTGGAGGGGTTGGGTCCCGAGATAGCCCGCGAGGAAGGCGCTGCGAGCCTCGGCGAGCCACTCTCTTTTTACCCCGCCGCTCGGTTTGGCACTACGCCAGGCGTAATCCAGGGAGCGTGACAGCCCGGCGAGATCGCGCCAGACGGAGTCGGGGGTGACGCGTTCCTGAGGGGTCTTCGCCGGTTCGCCTTCGAAGTCGATGATCGTCCAGCCGGTGGGCGAGATCAGGGCTTGCCCGAGATGGAAATCGCCGTGGATCCGCTGGATGGGGACGGCGACGGCGGTGAGGTCCAGATTCGGGCGCAAGAGCTGGCTTAGCGATTGGAGTTCTGGCAGTTCGGCGCAAGCCTTGTCTATCCGAGCGAGGATCTGGTGGGAGATCACCTGGGAGTCAACCAGCCAGGTGCCGAAGACCTCGGCTAGCTGATTGTGTAGTTGCCGTAAGGCTCGACCGAGCCCGTTCATCTCGTCGTTGATCGGACGATCGGCGGCCCGGGCGGCAGTGGCAAAGTTCCAACCGTCTTCGGCTTGATCGATGCGAGCACTGAACAAGCCCAAGTCCCAGCCGCGGTCAGGGGATGACAGGGTGCCGATGAGGCGGGGTACGATCGGTGACCCCGCTAGGGCAGCCAACATCTGGGCTTCTAGGTTGGGGCCTTTCGAAGGCTTGCGGAAGATCTTGAACAAGACCTCCTCGCCAACCTTCACCGTCGTATTGGACTGCTCGCCGGTGAAAACCTCGGTTGGGCTAGCGGGGTCCGGGAGAGTGTCGAACCAGGTCAGACCAGCGATCTCGCGCTTGGCGAGGGCCTGGAGGAGGGCTGACATCGCCTGGGGTGAGTAGGGGGCATCAACGATATCGACCCAACCGCGTCCGGGGAGATCCACCTGGCCGACCAGCGCTTCCGCTTCGGCGCTGCCCAGCGGCAGGTAACCGACCAGCAGATGGTAGGTCTCGGTGCTCTCGGCCAAGGCGACCTCGGCGAGTTCCGATCTGACCCAGACCTCGCCTTCTGAAACGTACCAATCTAGTGGCTGCAGGTTGAGCGTCTGGACTGTCAGACCCTTCGATCCAAACCAGCGGGCCTGCGTGAGCCGGTTTAGCCATAGGGTGGGGGGCATCATTTCTTGACCTTTTCTCTAGCTTCCGGCTAAATATAACAGTTTGGGTTCAGAGTTTATTATGTGCTCGCCTTTTTTTGTAGAACTTGTGTAGAGTTTGAGTTGAGAGCCGGAAACGGTCTCGACGATTCAAGGGTGTGGTTCCCCCCCTCGCCCCCCGTTAATGCTTTCATTCCAGAAAGAAGGATCGAATGAAGAAAATTTGCCGCGCCGTTGGCGCGTGCCTTATTGCTGCGAGCTTGATGCTGGTAGCGACCGGATGTACGACTGGCGGTTCGGGAGACGATGGCTACGTTTATTTCCTGAACTTTAAGCCGGAAATTGCTGATAAATATGCGGCAATTACCGAGGCCTACAAGGCGGAGACCGGTAAAGACGTCAAAGTTGTAACGGCGGCCTCAGGGACGTACGAACAGACCCTCACCTCCGAGATTGCGAAGTCGCAACCCCCGACGATCTTCCAGATCAATGGCCCGATTGGCTGCGCCGACTGGAGTGATTATCTCGCCGACTTGACTGACACCGAGATCTATAAGCATCTCGCCGATCAGTCCTTGGCTGTTAGCACTGCCGATGGTGTCTGGGGTGTTCCGTATGTGGTTGAGGGTTATGGCATCATCTATAACGACGCCATCATGCGGGCTTACTTCGCTCTGCCGAATAAGGCCGTCTCCATCACTTCGGCTGATCAGATCACCAGCTGGGATCTGTTAAGTCAGGTCGTCGCCGATATGACCGCTAACAAGGCCGCCCTGGGAATCAGTGGCGTTTTCTCGGCGACTTCGCTCAAGCCGGGTGACGATTGGCGTTGGCATACCCACATGGCTGGCGTGCCGCTGTGGTATGAGTTCTCCAAGGATAATGTTGATCTTGGCAAGGGCACCCCAGCGACGATCAACTTCACTTACTCCAATAACATGAAGAACCTCTTCGATCTCTACATCAACAACTCCACAACGGCCTCAACCGAACTCGGTGCCAAGACCGTTGATGAGGCGATGTCAGAGTTTGCCGCCGGCCAATCAGCGATGGTGCAGAATGGCAACTGGGCTTGGTCGCAGGTGTCGAATGTTAAGGGCAACACCGTGGAGTCTGAAGACATCAAGATGCTGCCGCTCTACATGGGCATCCCCGGTGAGGAAAGCCATGGCATTCCGATCGGCACCGAGAACTATCTGTCGATCAACGCTAAGGTCAGCGAAGCCTCCCAGAAGGCCTCTTTGGAGTTCCTAACCTGGCTCTTTTCGTCTGATGCCGGGAAGAAGGCCGTTGCTAATGAGTTGGGCTTCATTGCCCCCTTCGACTGGTTCTCAGCCAATGATGTCCCCAATGATCCCCTGGCCCGCGAGGTCATGGGTTGGATGACTAAGCCAGGTATCGAATCTGTGCCGTGGTCAGCTTTCATGGTTATGCCAAGTCAGGACTGGAAGAACAACTTCGGTTCCGAACTCTTGCTCTATGCGCAAGGTCGCACTGATTGGCCGTCGGTCACCACGACGATCAAGGCGGATTGGGCCACCCAAGCGGCGAGATCCAAGTAGAACCAAGTAATGACGGGCGCGGGTCCTCCCGCGCCCGTCCCCACTCCTAAGGAGTTCGATGCGCGTATCAAAATACCTCAGAAAATGGTTCCCGGCTTTTGCTTTGCCAACGGTCCTCGCTTTTACCTTGGCTTTCGTCGTTCCGTTTGTGATGGGGCTTTACCTGTCTTTCACCTCGTTTAAGACTGTCAATGATGCCACCTGGGTCGGTGTTCAGAACTATGTAGCCGCTTTCAGTGAAAACAATGATTTCTTGAGAGCGTTGTGGTTTACCTTGCGATTCACCGTGGTGTCAGTGATCAGTGTTAATGTTCTCGCTTTCGCGCTAGCGATGCTGCTGACCAAGGCAATCAAAG